>JAGXRU010000030.1 GCA_018335765.1 Alkaliphilus sp. | reverse complement strand
CGAAAATGTAGATTATCTAAGAAATAAAAAATTTGCAGAACACTCAAATAGAGTTGCAGGTAAGTTTGAAGTTTTGAGAATTGAAATAGGTTCTGTGAGTAATTCATTGAGAAATATTATTGTGAGCGAAATAGAAAGTGATTTAAGCCAGCGTGGTGTTAATTATTCTTTTCCAAGTGCGGATAGCATTACAAATAATAAAGCAGCATTGATGGAAATGATCTCTAAGTTTGAGGAAAAGTATCCTGAAAAAGGATATTTGCTGGTAATAGATGAGTTGCTAGATTATTTAAGAACAAGAAAAGAACATGATTTGATGCTTGATCTAGGATTCCTAAGAGAATTAGGAGAATTCATTAAGAACTCTAGGTTCAGGCTTATTTGTGGTATTCAGGAGCAATTATTTGATAATCCTGCATTTTCATTTGTCTCTAAATCTCTAAACCGCGTAAAAGATCGATTTGAACAAGTCATTATTAGAAAAGAAGATACTGCCTATGTTGTTTCTGAGAGAATTCTTGGCAAAACATCCGAACAAAAGGCTAAAGTAAGAGAACATTTATTGCCATTTTGTAGTCTCTATTCAGAAATGTCTGAGCGTATTGATGATTACGTTCAGCTTTTTCCAATCCACCCATCATATATAGAAATCTTTAATAGAGTTTATATTGCTGAAAAAAGAGAAGTTTTAAAAACCATTTCTTTAACAGTGAAAAGGCTATTAGATCAAGAAGTCCCTGAAGAAGCGCCTGGTGTTATCTCTTTTGATTCGTATTGGAATTTTATAAAGGATAACTATGCTAGAAAAGCAGAAGCAGAAATAAAAGAAGTCATGGAGAAAAGTGCGGTTTTAGAAGATAAAATTGCAAAAACATTTCCCAAAAAAGCATATCAACCTATGGCTCTGCAAATTATCAACGCCCTTAGTGTACATAGATTGACTACAAGTGGTATTGATGTACGAATCGGATTAACCGTTGAAAATCTAAAAGATGACTTATGTCTTTTTATTCAAAACATGCCTGAAATGGAATCCGAATTTTTAATTTCTATGATTCATACCGTGCTTAAAGATATCATTACCCTTGTAAGTGGTCAATTCATTGAACATAACCCAGATAATAACCAATACTTTTTGGATCTAAAAAAAGATATTGATTATGATGCGAAAATCGAGCAAAAAGCAGATATGATGGATGATTATGAATTCAATAGATACTATTACAAATTGGTGTATGACGCACTAGAGTGGGATGTAGAATCATGTGTTCCAAATTTTGAAATCTATGAGTATACATTGAATTGGGATACTCACAATGTGTATAGAGAAGGATACCTATTTATGGGATTGCCTTCGGAAAGGTCTACAGCCCAACCGCCTAGAGATTTTTATATTTACTTCATTCCTCCATATGGTAAAACAACTTATACTGATAGCAAAGAATCTGATGAAGTTTTATTCGAATTTATAAGTGATGATCTCTTTTATTCGGACTTAAGACTTTATTCCGCAGCACAAGAAATGAAGACATTGGCCGCTGACCAAAACACAAAAAATATTTATACCAAAAAGGCAGATGCCTTCAGAAAGAAAATGCAAAAATGGCTTAACGATAATCGAAACACATGCTTTTCTGTTATTTCTAAAGGAAGCAAAAAAACGTTAATTGAAGCCACTGCAGGTAAATCTAGATTGTCATCAGATTTAAAAAGTGCAGTAGATATGGCTTCTTCTATGGCATTGAGTGAAGCCTTTGAAGCGAAGTACCCAGATTTTCCAAAATTTAAGTCTAAAATCACAAGAGAAAATAAAGCGGGTGTTTTAGAACGCGTGATTAAAAGCTTCTCTGGAAAAACAGCGAAAGATGTAACGGATTATTTAGAAAGCTTTGGTTTGATTAAAGATGACAAAATTGATGTCACCAATTCCAAGTACGCCATGTATATTGCAAAACAAATGGCGGGACTGTCACCACAGGGTGTTATCAATCGTTCAGAAATTGTTGAAGAAGTCTACGATGTAAGTCTAGATAAAAAGTTTAAAGTAAACTTAGAGTATTTTACTCCTGTGTTTTTAGGATTAGTTTATACAGGTCATATTACTATGAGTCTAAGAGATGGTACAGTATTGACTGCATCTAATATGGATATAACTTCGAAATTAGGTGTTATGGATGTATTCGAGTTTAAATATATTTCAAAACCTAAACAAGCTGCCATAGATGAAATTAAGCGATTGTTTGAAATCATAGGATTGCCAACAGGTATGGCCGTAAATGCGAAAGAACTCCAAAATGGTCTTGATAAAGTACTAGATAAAACATCTGAATGGGCTTCAAAAGCACTTCAAGCAAAACGCGTGTTGAATGATGAATTTAATTTATGGGGGGAACCTCTACTGCCTCAACATTTTGCTAATGAATTTGAAAGTCAAATAAGCATTGTGATAGATGAATTTGGAAATTTTATAAATAAATACAACACAGTTGCTAAACTAAACAACATGAATTTATCGATGGATAGAATTGAAGATATTGGCAAAGGCATAAAAGTTATTCATGTGATTAATGAGTATGAGACACTTAAAAGCCGTTGTGAAACGTTAGTCAATTATATAAGTACTGTTGAAACACTTGAATTACCAATACAGATTCTTGAAGATATCGATAAAGCGAAAGATTTATTTAGAGAACAAAGAGATGAAATTAAAAATGGACGCGATGCGGAAGAAGTATCGAGAAACATTTTTAGTAAACTTAATGAAATTAAAAATAAGTATATTGATTTTTATATTGAAAAGCATCAAAAAACACGATTAAATCATAAATCAGCTGTCCGCTTAGCGGCAATTAAAGATTCGGGCAAGTTGGTTGGTTTAAATCGTTTAAAAAATATAGAGACCGTTTTTTCTTTAGGAAGGTTAAACGCTTTCGAGAGAGCATTAAATCAATTAACCATTTGTTATGAGTTGGAAATCACAGAGTTACAGCAATCACCAATTTGCAAACATTGTAAATTAAAAGACCTTACTCATACCATCAATGTGAATGATAAAATAGATGATTTAGAAAATGAAATAGATGAAATCTTTAACGAGTGGGAACAACTTTTAATTCAATACATTGAAGATCCTATTGTTCTTGAAAATAAGATTTTACTAAGTAAAGAACAACAAGCTATCATAGAGGAGTTTCTGAATAAAAGGAAATTGCCAGAAACTATAGATGTAGCTTTTGTTGGCGCATTTAATTTGTTGTTTTCTGAGCTTCATAAAGTAACCATTAAGGTCGAAGATATCACACAAGAACTATTAAAGGTTGGTCCTGCAACGGTTGAAGACTTGAAAAAGAAAATCAATGACATCATAGACACAAGGGTTAAAGGCATGGATATTTCTAAACTTAGAGTCATTATGAAACAAGATGAAGATTCATATACGTATATGATTGCTGAGGAGGATACAACAGATGAGTATTAAAGACCTTGAGAACACAAAGCTAACCAAAGAAGATATTGATAAGGTTAGACATATTGAAGGGTTTCCGATTGGGAGCGATGAAGACATCATCGCCCTATCCAACCCACCTTATTATACGGCGTGTCCAAATCCATTTATTGAAGATTTTATAAAAGAATTTGGAAAACCTTATGATGAAGAAACAGATGACTACCATAGAGAACCTTTTGCAGCGGATGTAAGTGAGGGAAAAGGAGATTCAATATACAATGCTCATAGTTATCATACAAAAGTACCCTATAAAGCCATTATGAGATATATACTGCATTATACTTCGCCAGGAGACATAGTTTTTGATGGCTTTTGTGGCACTGGAATGACTGGAATTGCAGCTGAAAAGTGTGGTAAACCAAGCGATGAATTTAAAAGAACGATTGAAAATGATATGAAGAATGTGAGATGGGGCAATAGATATGCAGTATTAAGCGATATTTCTCCAGTTGCTTCATTCATTGCTTCAAGGTACAATTCTACCTGTGATATCCTTGCTTTAGAAAATGAAGGGAAGAAAATATTAAGTAAATGCGTAGAAAAACACAGCCGGATTTATCAAACGACTCATTCGAATAATGATAGTTCTTTTTTTCAAGATAATCCTATTAGAGGCATAATAAATAATATCATATGGTCTGACGTACTGATATGTCCAAATTGTAATACGGAAATTATATATTGGGATGCTGTTGTGAATGTAGAAAAGCAAGAAATTAGCAATTCTTTCAAGTGCAAAAATTGCGGTGTGGACTTAAATAAGAAGAAATGTGTTAATAAAACTGAATTAAGATATGATAAATCATTATTAAAAGATATTTCTATCTATTCAACAATTCCTGTCTTAATAAATTACCAAGTTGGATCGTCAAGATATTGGAAAAAACCAGATGCAAATGATATTCAGGTAATAAATGAAATCGAGAATTCTATGATTACTTATTGGCATCCAAGTGATAGGATGTGCGATGGCTCTGAATCAAGAAGAAATGACAAAAATGGAATAACTCATGTTCATCATTTTTTTACAAGAAGAAATTTATTAGCTCTTTCAGCGTTGCTTAACGAAATTAACAAATCAGAATTTAAGGATGATTTGTTATTCGTTTTTACCGCTTCAATTCAGAGAGCAAATAAAACGAATCGATTTAGATTCAAAGGCACTGGTGGATTAAGCGGAACGTTATACATTCCATCACTTACGTTTGAAAGAAATGTATTTGAGTTGTTTGAAAATAAGTTAAGAGATATTATTAAAGCAAAAATTGAAATTGCAGAAAATAATAGTCCGATTATAAGTTTAAATTCACTTACAGAAGCGTCAAACGTCCCTAATAATTCTATTGATTATATTTTCACAGATCCACCGTTTGGGAGCAATCTAAATTACGCAGAATTAAGTTTTATCTGGGAGTCTTGGCTTAAAATTAAAACAAATAAAGAATTAGAAGCAATTGTAGATAAAAGCGCTAATAAGGGGCTTTTTGAGTATCAAGAATTGATGACTAAATCTTTTATAGAATACTTTAGAATATTGAAACCTGGTAGATGGATAACAGTTGAATTTTCAAATACACAAAATGCTGTTTGGAATGCAATTCAGGAAGCATTAAATAAAGCTGGATTTATAATAGCAGATGTTAGAACCTTAGATAAAATACAAGGAAGCTTTAAACAAGTAACAACAACAACAGCTGCTAAACAAGATCTTGTAATATCTGCCTATAAGCCAAAAGAAAGTTTCAGAAAAGAAATCTTATCACATGCAGGAACAGAACTTACAGTTTGGGATTTTGTAAGACAACATTTAGAAAAACTACCAGTAGTAGTAAAATACAACGATGTAATAGAAATTGTAGCTGAGAGACAAGCCTTCTTATTATTCGACAGAATGGTAGCGTATCACATTATGCAAGGTATCCCAATTCCGTTAGATGCTTCTGATTTTTATAGAGAATTGGATGAGAAGTTTGCTAAAAGAGATGGAATGTATTTTCTGCAAGATCAAGTCAACGAATATGACCAAGCAAGATTAAAAATGGATGTAGAGTTTATGCAGTTAGTGATGTTTGTTAATGACGAAAAATCTGCTATTGCGTGGCTCTATCAACAATTAAGTATGTCTCAGACTTATGCGGAAATTCAACCAAAATTTATGAAGGAAATACGCTCCATTGAAAAGCATGAATTATTACCGGAATTAGCCGTTTTACTTGAAGACAACTTTTTAAAAGACGAAAATGGAAAATGGTATATTCCTGATACAACAAAAGCTGCGGATGTCATGAAACTCCGCGAGAAAAAACTCGTTAAAGAATTTGAAGAATATTTAAACAGCAAAGGTAAACTCAAAAAGTTTAGAACGGAAGCAGTAAGAGCTGGCTTTGCAAAGTTATGGAAAGAGAAAAATTATAACCTAATTGTAAAAACTGCTGATCGCCTTCCGGATAAGGTTATTCAAGAAGACGATAAGTTATTGATGTACTATGATATTAGTTTAAGTAGAGTAGAATAAAAGAATTTGAGGGATTCATATGTATAAAATTGGTGAATGGTTAAGGAATAATGACAATGGAGAGCGCTTGCAAGTGCTAGAAGTTTTTGATACTTGGGGTCATATTGCGTATAAAGTCTATAACCCATTAAAAAATTCTATAGAGTTTATTGGTAAAGATGATTTGATTGATTTTGCTGAAGGAAACATCGATGAAAACTATGTAAAGTATAAAATCTGCCTAACTAAGCTTTTAAACGAAACTTCACAAGGATTTATCAGCTCATTAACCCATGGAATTATTCCTTTGCCTCACCAGTTATACGTATTGAAAAGAGCTTTGTCAGATTCAAAAATAAGATATGTACTTGCAGATGAAGTTGGACTTGGTAAAACAATAGAAGCAGGCTTAATCATTCGGGAATTAAAGGCAAGGGGACTCATAAAGCGTATACTGATTGTTTGTCCAAAAGGGTTAGTATCCCAATGGGACATGGAGATGAAAGAGAAATTTGAAGAGCGTTTTCATGTGATCTTACCTACTGATTATGAGACCATAAAGAAAATCACAGATAAAGATGATGTTTATGGACAGTTTGATCAGGTGATTAGTCCTATGGATTCTATTAAACCTTTAGAAAGACGCGCAGGATGGACAGAAGAAAGAATTCAGCAGTACAACGAAGAGAGAGTTTATTCGATTATCAATAGTGGTTGGGACCTAGTGATTATTGATGAAGCACATCGTGTGGCAGGGAGCTCAAGTGAAGTTTCAAGATACAAACTTGGTAATATGTTAAGTCAATCAAGCCCATACATGTTGCTCTTAACAGCGACACCTCATTCTGGAAAAACAGAACCCTTTTTAAGGTTATTAGGATTATTAGATAAGGAAGCCTTTCCAAACTTTAAATCTTTGGTTAAGGAACAAGTTACCCGCTATGTTATTCGAACGGAAAAAAGAGAAGCCATTGACAATAAGGGCAACAAGCTTTTTAAAGATAGAATGACGAAAGTGATTGAAGTAGAGTGGCAAGAAAAGCATAGTAACCAAAAAGCTTTATATGAAAAAGTAACCGAATACGTAAAAAATGGCTATAACCGAGCCATTAAAGAGAAAAAGCAGTATATTGGTTTTTTAATGGTTTTGGTGCAAAGATTAACAACCAGTAGTACTGCTGCTATAAAAGATAGTATGGTACGAAGAATCGAAATCTTAGAAAACCAGCAAAGTAAAATCCATAGTTTATGCTTTGATGATTTAGTCGAATCTGATTTTGAAGACAATATGGATGAAGCTTTGGAAGTGGTGTCTTTAAATCTAAAGAAAGAGTTAGTGGATTTAAAAGATATCTTGGAAATTGCAAAGCAAGCAGAATACCAGTCTTTAGATGCAAAAGCTGAAATATTATTAGATCACATCGACAAAATTTTTGAATCTGACGCTACTATGAAAGTGATTATTTTTACAGAGTTTGTCGAGACACAAAAATATTTAAGACTTTTTCTGCATACAAAAGGTTATTCCATTTCTATACTCAATGGAAGTATGGGTATTGAACAGCGTAATGAAGTACTGAAGGAATTTAAAGAAACGACGAATATATTAATCTCTACAGATGCTGGTGGAGAAGGCTTGAACTTACAGTTTTCAAATATAGTGATTAATTATGATTTGCCGTGGAATCCAATGAAAATAGAGCAGAGGATTGGTAGGGTTGATCGTATTGGTCAAAAGAGAGATGTCGTGATTTATAATTTTGTCAACTCAGGGACTGTAGAGAATCGTGTAAGAGCCATTTTAGAAGAAAAGCTTGAAACAATATTAGAAGAAACAGGCATTAATAAAATGTCTGATGTTTTGGATAATGAAATAGCAGAAATGGATTTTACAGAGGTTTATATTCAGTCTATTCAAAATCCCAAATTTATCGAACATCATGCCAATAAACTTGAAGCGGACCTGAAGGAACAAATTAAGTTTCAAAATCAGTACAAAGATATCATGCGAGAAGAAAAGGATTTACAAGAACAGATTTATACGGATAATTATTTTGATTTAGAATCTACATTAGATAAAATCATAAGTTATTATTCTAAGTGGAAAAATCAAAAACAAGATTATAGAAAATTAAGTCTTAAAGATTCAATAATTGCGGGGCATTTAAGAAGTGACATACAGTGGTGTGAAATGGATAAAGTCCCTATTATATCAATCAAGGATTTTCCAAACGAAGATGGATATTTTTCACTATGGGAATTGTCTATAAATAATGAAATGCAGTACAGACAGTTTATTCCTGTATTTGTTACAAAATCGATGGTTTTAAGACCAATGTCAGGTAAGAGAATTTGGGACGAACTGTTTAAAAGCAACATGAATATAGCTGTTGAAGGATCTGATTATATTGAAAATGAAATCTATGAAAAAATTAAAGAGATTTCCAAAAAATTATCCTTCGATGTTTTCATGGGAATGAAGACTAAGTATGAATCAAAAATCGAAGATGACTTCAGAAAGTATAAATATGCAATAGAAATAAGAAAAGAGGCAGCTATTAAAATAGGGATTGATAATATTAGGATATCAAAATTAAAAGCCCTTGACATAGAACAGAGAAAAATTCAAAAAGAGTATGAAAGAAGAAAGAAAGTCATACCTGTTCTAAAACCTGTTTTTATGGCTGAATTGGTGAAATAATTATGTTTTTTAATTTAATGCGTGAAATTTTATCTTTAGAATTTGAACGATTAATTCTAGTGAAAGACTTTGCAGATATACTTGGCAAGGCAAATCTTGACGCAGAATTAAAGGCGTACGGGTTTCGATTAATTAAATATGAAGATGTTGAAAACTTTCGTTTTATTTTTGAAAGTGAAATTAAGAAAAATCCTAAAGAAAAAGTATTTGTTATCGTCAACAAGGAGATCTATATCCCGTATGATATATACAACTATTTTAGGGTTTGTGAACTCAATTATTCTGTTATCTTCCCAAGGTTAAACAGCTATGTTTTAGAAAATGCAAAAAACATAGATTTCGATTTGTTGGTAATAGCTTGTGATAATTTATATCATGACTTAACTTCTGAAGCAGAAACAAAGGATTTTATTGAAAATACAATTTTTGATTTCCCATATATAAAGACATATATTGATCAAATAGATGAAAAAGTGATATCTATATTGCGAGATAATATGGATTACAGTGCCTGGTTTAAAATTGCCTACTTAAATGCAAAAAGAAATATCATGTCAACCAAGTTTGGGTTTAAAAACTCTGAAATTGAAAATAGAATCTCTAGAAAATTCAATGATTTCATCATGAACCAATTTGGACAATTATCCGGAAAATCCTATTTTAATGGTCCTGTAATCATATCTAAAGTCATGGATTATTTGTTAATGCAAAAGGAAAAGACTGCTATGATTGTAATGGATGGCATGTCAATAAGTGATTGGATGATTATTGAAAAGCATATAGATGTTGAAGTAGATTTAAATTTTATGTATGCCATGGTACCAACAATAACGTCAATTTCTCGTCAGTGTTTGTTGTCGGGATTATTACCTATTGAGCATGAAAAGTCATTTAGTTTAGCCAATGAGAAGAAGCAGTTCATATCGAAAGCAGAAGAAGCATTAAGTGCTCATGAATCCGTTGCTTTTTTTAGAGGATTTGATTTTGATATTGGGTATAAAGATTTTTTTATTTGTACGATTATTAATGAAATTGATGATTTGGTTCATAGTCAGCTACAAGGTCTATCTGGTCACTTTGATGGAATTGAAAGAATGGCAAAGACTAAAAAGTTAGATACACTTATCAAGAGATTGATAAATCAAGG
>JAGXRU010000029.1 GCA_018335765.1 Alkaliphilus sp. | reverse complement strand
ATATTTTTACTTCCTTAGCATAAATATTTTATAAGAATGCTTTGGAGGTGAAGGGTTTGAAATCAAAAAAATCAGTTGAAATGATTAGTAATCCTGTTTTGATTTACCTAAAAGGTATAATAGTAGCTGTTGTTTTTGTGTTATTCCTTTTTTTGATTATGGCATTACTGATTACATATACTAATATTTCAGAAGCTTTGATACCCTTGTTTGCAGCAATAACCATGGTAGTGAGTGCTTTAATTTCAGGAATGTACGTAGGCGCTAAAATCAAAAAAAAAGGCTGGTTGATTGGCGTATTAGAGGGTTGTATATATGTAGTATTTTTGATATTAATTAGTTGGGTATTTATGGAAGATTTCAACATGAATAGTTCTGTCTTGTACAAAGGAGTTATAGGAATAGCTTCAGGTGGTCTTGGAGGAATTATTGGTGTTAATTTAAAATAATTGCTTTGATAAGTAAATTACTATATGTTATAGTTAAATAGGATAATTTAAAGAGTGGGGGAAGAAAATAATGAACCATATTACTACAATTTCAAAAGCGACACTTCTTGAAAGTGTTGGTAAAGGCGGTTGTGGAGAGTGCCAAACCTCTTGTCAATCTGCATGCAAAACATCATGTACTGTTGCAAATCAAGAATGCGAAAATAAATAATACATATTAAAAAACAGTAATCAAATTACTGTTTTTTAAATGCGTTAAACCGAAGCAATTTTAACCAAGAAGGAGGTACCTAAACAATGATACATAAGTATCAACATGGAAATATAATGCTTGTTTTAGATGTATATAGTGGAGCTGTTCATATCGTTGACTCCATAGTTTATGATATAATAGATTCATACAAGGAATTGAGTTCTGAAGAAATTATTTTTAAATTAAAAGATAAATATAATAAAAATGAAATAGCAGAAGCAATAAAAGAAATAGAAATCTTAGAAAAGGAAGGCCTGTTATTTACAAAAGACTATTATGAAGACTATACTCTAGATAATAGAGATACGGTTATAAAAGCACTATGTATTCATATTGCCCATGATTGCAATATTAGATGCAAGTATTGTTTTGCATCCCAAGGAGATTTCCAAGGTGCACGCACACTGATGAGTGAAGAAGTAGGGATAAAAGCAATAGATTTTCTGTTGGAAAATTCGGGTAATCGAAAGAACCTTGAAATAGATTTTTTTGGCGGTGAACCGCTATTGAATTTCGAAGTGGTAAAAAAAATTGTTGAATATGGAAGGTCTAAAGAAAAACAGAACAACAAAAAATTCAGATTCACGCTAACCACTAATGGGGTAATGTTAAATGAACAAAATATTCAATATATAAACAAATATATTGATAATGTGGTTTTGAGCATTGATGGAAGAAAAAAGGTTAATGATAATATGAGATATACTCAAAATGGTGATGGTACCTATGACATAATTGTTCCTAAAATAAAAAAGTTAATAGAATCACGGCAAGAGAAAAATTATTATGTCAGAGGAACCTTCACCAGGGATTATCTTGATTTTTCGCAGGATGTTTTACACTTGGCAGACCTAGGATTTAAAAATACATCTATTGAACCCGTAGTTACTGATCCACAAAATTTGTATTCTATCAGAGAAGAAGACCTGCCAGTGATTTTTGATCAATATGATATTTTGGCTGAGGAATATATGAGTAGATACAATGAAAACAGATTCAACTTCTTTCACTTCCAGGTTGATCTAAACCAGGGACCATGCTTTGCAAAGAGAATCTCAGGTTGTGGCGCTGGTTTGGAATATCTTGCCATAACACCCGAAGGGGACATATTTCCTTGCCACCAATTTGTAGGACAGAAGGAATTCTTAATGGGAAATTTGGCTGAGAGTCGGTTTGATAAATCGATTGGAATTAGCTTTAGTAAGGCACATGTATATAACAAAAGCTTATGTCAGCAATGCTGGGCTAAATTCTATTGTAGCGGTGGTTGTCATGCCAATGCTTATCATAGCAATGGGGATATTTCTCAGCCATATGAGCTTGGATGTAAAATGGAGAAGAAACGGATTGAATGTTCCTTAGGGATTCAAGCAAAGTTGTTTAATGGAAAGGATGTGAAATGATGATATTAGCCTACCAAGATCATAGACCCAAAATACACGACAGTTGTTTTATAGCAGAAAATGCCACAGTGATTGGAAAAGTAAGCATTGGCGAAAATTCGAGTGTTTGGTATGGGACTGTTTTAAGAGGAGACGTAAGCTATATTGAAATTGGAGAAAATTCAAACATTCAGGACAATACCGTAATTCATTTAAATAAAGATCTGCCTACTTTAATTGGTGATAATGTTACAGTAGGACATGGTGCGATCATCCATGCTTGCACAATTAAAGACAATGTTTTGATAGGTATGGGAGCCATTATTCTGGACGGAGCTGTAATAGAGAGCAATGTGATAATAGGTGCTGGATCTCTAGTTCCTCCTGGAAAGCTGATTAAATCCAATTCTTTGGTTGTGGGAACTCCTGCTAAAGTGATAAGAGAGCTGACGGTATCAGAATGTGAAGGAATTAAGAAATCCGCAGAGAATTATGTTAAAATAGCCAATAACCATAAATATTAAAAAACTATATTTTGTATACATTTTAATGTAAAAACTCATTATATTGACGCTCATGGGTATTGTGTATATAATATAACTTACGAATATAATAAGGAGGCATAGACTATGAAGGTAAAAAATGCGATCTTTCTGTTGCTAATTATTGGAATAATTACAGCGGGCGTCGTTGCAGGAATAAATGGCTTAGAAGTTGGCAATGTAAAGGTCGAACCATTCTCTCAGTCAATGAAGCTTGGTTTAGACTTAAAGGGTGGTGTATTCGTAGTACTAGAAGCTCAAACAGATGTTTCTGGTGCTGACTTAGATGAGTTAATGAACCAAACAAAGCAAGTAATTGAACGCAGGGTTAACGCAATGGGATTAACTGAACCAAACATTACTCGTGAGGGTGATAAGAGAATTAGAATAGAACTTCCCGGTGTTAGAAATGCCCAAGAAGCTATTGAGGCCGTAGGAAAGGTGGCCCAACTTCAATTTATGAAATTCGACGGAGAGGTAATTTTAACTGGAAATCAGGTCAAAAATGCTGAGGTTGTTTTTGAAAGCCAAAAAGGCAATTTACCTTCCGTTTCTTTGGAGTTTGATAGTGAAGGTGCTGTTGCATTTCAAGCCGCCACGAAGGAGGCAGCTGCTGCTTCATATGGTTCAGATGAAAATATCATTGCTATTGTGTTAGATAATGAAATCATATCTGCTCCTCGGGTTGAAAATGAAATCCCTAATGGCAGAGCAATCATTACAGGTGATTTTACCATAGATGAAGCTTCACAGTTGGCAGCATTAATAAGAGGAGGAGCACTGCCCGTATCGTTGTTGGAAGTGCAGACCTCAGCCATAGGTCCTACATTAGGTATGGATTCTCTTGTAAAGAGTGTCTATGCTGGTGCAATTGGAATAGCTTTAGTTTTTTTATTTATGATGATATATTATAAAATACCTGGGCTGATTGCCAGTATAGCTTTGGTAATCTATATATTAATTTTACTTTGGGTTATGGTTGGCTTTGGAGCAGTTCTTACTCTGCCAGGCTTAGCAGGATTAATACTATCTATAGGTATGGCAGTAGATGCTAATATTATAATCTTTGAAAGAATAAAAGAAGAAATTAAAAATGGAAAATCGTTAAGAGCAGCTGTAGCTTCCGGATTTTCAAGGGCATTGACGACAATCCTTGATTCTAATATTACTACTCTTATTGCGGGCATTGTTTTATATCAATTTGGCACGGGTCCAATCAGAGGCTTTGCAGTAACTCTCATGATTGGTATTACAGTCAGTATGTTCACAGCAATAGTTGTAACTAGATTATTGCTCAAATTGTTTATTGATATTAATATTTTTAAAAATACTAAATTATATGGAGCATAGAAAGGAATGATACAGATGCAAATAATCGAAAAAAGCAAGATTTGGTTCGGACTTTCTACTGCGATAATAATTCTCGGCTTGATAATAGCATTGATAAGCGGATTAAACTTAGGTATTGATTTCACTGGCGGTACTATGATTCAAATAAATTTAAATAAATTCGTATCTGTTGATGAAGTAGACGATATAATTGCACCCTTTGCATTAAATGCAGATATTGTCCATATTGGAGAAGAAAATAATGAGATAATCATTAGAACCACTCAAGCATTGAATAACTCTCAACGACAAGAGATATTCAGTGTTTTTCAGGAAAAATACAACTTAACTGATGATGACTTTGTTCAAGCTGAACAATTTGGTCCAGCTATAGGCAGGGAAATTCAAAAAAGGGCTTTAGTATCTATTTTGATTTCAACTCTATGTATATTAATTTATGTTTCTTTCAGATTTGAACTGAAATTTGGCATTGCTGCCATAATAGCCCTAATTCATGATGTGCTTGTGGTATTAGCCATCTTTTCGATATTTAGACTTACAGTTAATAGTTCCTTTGTGGCGGCAATGTTAACTATTGTTGGTTACTCCATAAATGACACCATAGTTGTGTTTGATAGAATAAGAGAAAACATTAAATTTCTAAAGAAAAAGGATTACAATGAGTTGGCAAATATAAGTATAGAACAAACCATGGCTCGTACAATTAATACTTCCTTAACAACTCTATTAACAATTACAGCCCTATATATATTAGGGGTTGAATCAATTAGACAATTTTCTCTCCCACTAATCGCAGGTATTTTAGTGGGTTCATATTCTTCAATTTTTATAGCAAGCCCAATATGGGTGTTGTGGAAAAATTGGGAGAAGAAAAGAACAGGCTACAATGCATCATAGAATTATAGGATTGCACATAAGTTTATCTCGAAAGGTAATAATTTCTAAAATTAGATATTGTTACCTTTGTAGCTATTAAGTATATCTAAAAAACTAGATCTTTTCTATCCATAAATTAAATAATATTAGGAGGATGAATCATGAATCTAAAAGATAAAATAAGGGTGATATCTGATTTTCCTGAAAAAGGTATAAGCTTCAAAGATATTACCACGCTATTGCAGGATGGAGAAGCTTTTAGTCATACTATAAATCTTTTTGTAGATGAACTAAAAGATTTAGACTTTGACTTAATTGTAGGACCAGAATCTAGAGGATTCATATTTGGAACTCCCTTGGCCTATGCCACTCACAAAGGCTTTATACCTGTT
>JAGXRU010000028.1 GCA_018335765.1 Alkaliphilus sp. | reverse complement strand
GGTTGAAATCAAAAAAGAAAAAAGGAAGCGAAGAACCGCCCACTTGGTTTTGTTCCCTTGGTTTTATGGTACAATGATACTGACAATATATTAAACGGAGGTGCAGCATTTGGAAAAGATAATGAGTATGACAGAAGCAATGGATCATATCAAGGATGGAATGAGCATAATGTTTGGAGGGTTTTTGGCAGTGGGTACTCCAGAAAGGTTTATTGATGTCCTTATAGAAAAGGGTGTTAAGGATTTAACTATAATTACTACTGATACCGGATTTCCTGATAAGGGAACGGGGCGATTAGTAGTAAATAAGCAAGTAAAAAAAGTAATAGCCTCTCATATTGGTACTAATCCTGAAACCGGACGGCAGATGAATTCAGGGGAAATGGAGGTGGAGTTGGTACCTCAGGGCACATTGGCGGAACGGATCAGGGCTGCAGGAGCGGGCTTGGGTGGTGTGATTACCCCTACGGGAGTAGGAACGATACTTGAGGAGTCGAAACAGAAAATCACCTTAGACGGGAAGGACTACCTGATTGAGATGCCGCTAAGGGCGGATGTGGCACTTATCAAAGGGGCAAGGGTTGATAAAAAAGGAAACGTAACATATAATAACTCCGCAAGAAATTTTAATCCGGTCATGGCAATGGCTGCGGATTTGGTGATTGTGCAGGCTGATGAAATTGTCGAAGCGGGTGAAATCAATCCAAATGATGTGGTAACGCCGGGAATATTTGTTGATATTATAGTGAAGGGAGTGTAGGCTTATGAATGTTCGAGAAATTATTGCAAAAAGAGTTGCAATGGAATTTGAGAACGGAGATATAGTAAATTTGGGTATAGGTCTTCCGACATTAGTAGCAAACTATATTCCGGAAGGAATCAATATCATTTTGCAGTCAGAAAATGGATTTTTGGGAATGGGCCCTGCTCCAGATGAGGCCGATGAAGGCTTGGAACTGGTAAATGCAGGTGGAACCTGTGTCACTGTTCTTCCCGGGGCGGCTTTTTTTGACAGTGCAACCTCTTTTGCCATTATTAGAGGAGGACATGTAAACGCTACGGTTTTGGGTGCTTTGCAGGTAGATCAAAAGGGCAATTTAGCCAACTGGATGATTCCCGGAAAGATGGTGCCGGGAATGGGTGGAGCCATGGACTTGGTTTCAGGGGCAAAAAAGGTTATTGTTGCCATGGAGCATACGGCAAAGGGGAAGGCAAAGATATTGAAGCAATGCACATTACCTCTTACGGCAGCCGGCGAAGTAGATGTTATTGTAACTGAAATGTGTGTTATTAGGGTTTTAAAGGATGGCTTGCATTTAACTGAGATAAATCCGGCTTTTACCGTGGAGGATGTATTGTCAGTCACTGAAGCAGATTTAATAGTAGCGGAGAATTTGAAGGAAATGGTGTAGCAAACTGCATAACTACATGGAAAAAAGAAATACTAAAAGCAGTCTCGGAACAAGAGAACTGTTTTTAGTATTTCTTTTTTCTATTATTTATTTTTTTTTGAAGGAATACTTAGAAATAAGTAGAATATTAAAAGGATTATGTTTATTTGTCAAGAAATAGAGAAATAGAAAAAAGATTGACAAAGTTATAACTAAATTAAGATGTCCCCCGCCTCTAAAGGCGGCGGGTGCCATTTAATTTTTTCAGCGGGAGTTAAATCTCCCACTGAAACCGTTGAATGACGGGCAAAGCCCTTATTTAACTATTTTATTGATTTGTGAATTTTGTTAAGGTAGAATAAGTATTGAAATATTATTAATATTTTTAAAATTTTAGTTATTGTCAGGAGGGGGTGAAGCGATGGCAAAGAATGCAATTGAAGCAGTGAGAGAAGCAGAGGAAAAGGCAAAAGCCCTTTTAAGTGATGCAACTCAAATTTCCAAAAACAAGAAACAGGAAGCAGAGCTGTTAGCAGAACAAGAATATATGCGGATTCTGGCAGAGGGTGAAGCAGAGGCAAAGGTATTAAAACAATCGGCTTTATCAGAAGGCGAGGCTATGGCAAAACCAATAATTGGAAGAGGGACTGACCAAGCAAAAGCCTTGTATGAAATGAAAGATGAAGATTTGAATTCAGCAGTCAGTATTATTATTGAGAGGATTGTGAACGCAAATGGCAATAGTTAAAATGAGTAATTTCAGCTTGTTTGCCTTTGATTCAGAAAGGGAAAATCTTCTCCATGAGCTTCAAAAATTTAAATACGTTCATTTTCTTAACCTTGACAAAGATGCAGCTATTAAACAAGAAGGGTTAAGAAGTGTACAAGTTCCTGAGAGTATTGTGGCTGTAGATGAGGAAATATCAAGGGTTAGCTATGCCATAGATATATTGTCTAAGTACCATATAAGGGAATCCGGTATTAAGGCCCTGAAAAAAGGTCTTGAGGATTTTAACTTCAGAGAACTTGAGGAGAAGGCAAATAGCATTGATTATTTTCCGATATACAATAAGCTTCGGGGGCTTTGGGCTGAAAAAGAGAATCTAAGACAAGAGATTGTGCATTTAGAGACAACAAAAGAAGAATTATCTCCTTGGATTCAGTTAAATAGTCCAATCAAGAGTTTGAATTTTGAGCAAAGCGAAGTATTCCTGGGGACGATACCAAAAAAACTTAGGGAAAGGCTTAATGTTGATTTATCCGGCACTACTTATACTTATTCAGAAATTGTCAGTGAAGATAAGGACAATCTTTATGTTTTAGCCTTGTCATCTAAGTGTGAAAAGGAAATCGTTAAAGAGATATTAAGAAATAATAACTTTTCTAAGGCGAATTTAATCGGAGAGGATTCTCCTCAAGAGGAGATCTTTAAAATTAATAATAGGATAAAAGAGCTGCATGATGAAATCAATGCATATGAAAATTCTATCAGAGATTTGACAGAGCATCTTCCTTCCCTGGAAATTGTTTATGATTATTTATTGAACAAGAAGCTAAGAGTGGCTTCTTCAGGAAAGTTTTTAATGACTGAAAGTGTAAACGTTATCAAAGGTTATATTCCGACAGATATGGAAGAAGATTTTACAGAGGCTGTAAAAGCAGCACTTGACAATGTGTATTATCTGGAGCTTGTGAAAGCTGAAACGGATGACCCAAGTGTACCTATACTACTAAAGAATTCTAAATTTGTACAATCCTTTGAGGCTTTAACGGGCATGTATGCCTTGCCACGCTATAAAGAGGTGGATCCGACACCCTTCTTGGCACCTTTTTATTTGATTTTCTTCGGGATGATGGCTGCAGATGTAGCTTATGGGCTGATAATGTTAATTGGTTCATTTATGGCTTTAAGGAAGTTTAATTTGGTTGAATCAACCAAGAAATTTGTAAGATTTTTCTATTATCTAAGCTTCTCTGTTATAATATGGGGATTTTTATATGGTTCCGTATTTGGAGGGATTATCCCTATGAAGGCTTTATTTAATCCTGCTGAGGATTATCAGAGCCTGCTGATACTATCTATAGTCTTTGGGCTGATCCATATCTTCTTTGCATTAGGGCTGAAGGCATATATGTACATCAGAGACGGAAAAGTATTGGATGCTGTATACGATGTAGGTTTTTGGGTTTTGGCATTAGTAGGTGCGATAGTGTATTTGGTATCAGGTGTGGTGGCATTACCAGCTGCGGCTAAAAGTATTTCTTCGATTGTTATGACTCTGGGCATGGTAGGCATTGTTGCTACCGGCGGCAGAGAGGCAAAGGGAATGGCAGGCAAAATCGGTGGTGGGATTTACTCTTTATACGGTATTTCGGGGTATGTGGGGGATTTTGTTTCATACTCAAGATTAATGGCATTAGGGCTGGCAGGCGGATTTATAGCCGGAGCTGTAAATATGATGGCGGGCATGCTGGCGGAAAAAGGGATTATAGGTATGATATTGGCAGTTGTTATATTTATATTCGGACAGTTGTTTAACTTGGGCTTAAGTCTTTTAGGAGCTTATGTCCATACAATAAGACTGACCTTCGTGGAGTTTTTTGGAAAGTTCTATGAAGGCGGAGGAAAAGAGTTCAATTCATTTAGAAGCAAGCCAAAATATATTAATTTAAAATAAGTTAGGGGGAAGTGTACATGAATTTTACAGAATTTATAGTTCAAAACGGTGGAGTGTTTTTCGCAGGGCTTGGTATCGCCATAGCGGTATTTCTTTCAGGTATAGGTTCAGCCATAGGTATAGGAATTGTCGGCGAGGCAGCAGCAGGATTGGTAATCGAAGAACCGGAGAAATTCGGAAGATCCTTAATACTTCAATTATTGCCGGGTACGCAAGGGCTTTATGGATTTGTTATAGGACTGTTGGTAATAGGTCAGCTTGATGCGGGCATGAGCTTAGCACAGGGAATGTATTTGTTTGCTGCCTGTCTGCCTATCGGCTTTGTAGGCTGGATGTCAGCCATAGCCCAAGGTAAGACCGCAGCATCAGGTATTGCGATTTTAGCTAAGAATGAAGAACACTCTACAAAGGGTATTATTTATGCTGTAATGGTTGAAACCTATGCTCTTTTAGCATTCGTTATATCACTAATCCTTGTTAATGCGGTTAGTTTCTAGAAAAATTAAGGATGTGAAGCTATGTCAAATTTAGATAACCTAACCCAAAAAATTCTAGGTGACGCAAAGCGTCAAGCTGAAGCGATTATAGCTGAGGCAGTTCAAAGGAATGAGGGGATAGTTAGCTCCAGAGTTAGAGAGGCCAATGACAAAAAGAAAAGGATAGTTGATAGAGCTACACTGGAAGCTAGCACCATGAAGGACAGGGCAATATCGAATGCTGAACTGAAGGTGCGAGATGAAATATTAAAAGCAAAGCAAGAAATTATGGATAGGGTATTTAGAGTAGCAAAGGACAGGTTGATGGATTTGAATGAAGATAAATACGTCAAATTCCTGGAAAATACTATTAAGAGGTTAAGTCTAAAGGGAAGCGAAATGCTTGTGTTGCCTGAAGCAATGAAGAATAGTGCAAAGGCTTTAGACCTGCCGATCAAGATTTCGGAGGATACTGTAGAATCCGGATTTTTGCTAAAGGATAAAGATATTATTATAAACTATACTTTTGACTCTCTTGTAGATTATTTAAGAGAAGAATTGGAAGTAGAAATAGCCCTAGAGCTTTTCAAAGGATAGGAGTGATTTCATGGATAGAATGGATTTTATCCAAGGCGTAACAAGAACCAGAGTTCTTGAGAACAAACTCCTTTCAAGGGCTAGGGTTGAAAGAATGGTAGATGCCAAGGATATTGACGAGGTAATAAAAATTCTTTGCGAAACCGAGTATGCCAATGGAGTAACAGGAGTTAACCGTGGAGAAGAATATGAAAAAATTCTTTCTCATGAGTTGAAGCGGGTTTATAAGCT
>JAGXRU010000027.1 GCA_018335765.1 Alkaliphilus sp. | reverse complement strand
CATAATTTCTGGTTCTGAACCGAATATTTGAAGTGCCACCGGACTTTCTGCCTGATCCATCCTCAGTAATTTTTCTGTTTTTTTATCACCATACCAAAGACCCTTCGCACTGACCATTTCAGTATACAATAACCCGCAATCCTGTTCCTTACACAACAATCTAAATGTCAGATCTGTGATACCTGCCATGGGTCCTAATGATACATTATTCTCAAGATGTACATTTTCTATTCTCACATTTTCACCACCATTTTCTTTAATAAAAAGAATAAAAAGCCGGTTTCTCCCCGGCCTTTATTAAATAAGGGCTTTGCCCGTCATTCAACGGTTTCAGTGGGAGATTTAACTCCCGCTGAAAAAATTAAATGTCCCCCACCGCCTATAGAGGCGGGGGACATCTTAATTTAGTTATAACTTATTTCTTTCATAAATAATTCTAAGCCCTTCTAATGTAAGAAGCCTGTCAATTTCATCTATTGTCTCCGATTCGCTGCTTATAAGGCTTGCAAGTCCCCCTGTCGCAATTACTTTAGTATTAGGATGATCTCCTAATTCTCTTTTCATGCGTGTTACTATATAGTCTACCAAACCCACATAGCCATATATCAAACCGGATTGCATGCTGTTTACAGTGTTTTTACAAATTACTTTGCCCGGCTTTACCAGATCTACCCTAGGAAGCTTAGCAGCTTTTTCAAACAAGGCTTCACTTGATATCTTTATACCAGGTGCGATAGTTCCTCCTAAGTACTCACCTTTCTCAGAAATTGCACAGAAGGTGGTTGCTGTACCAAAATCCACAATAACAAGAGGTCCTCCATATCTTTGGAAGCCTGCGACAGCATTCACTATTCTATCGGCACCAACCTGCTTTGGATTATCATATTTAATATTTATTCCTGTTTTTACTCCTGGCCCTACCACAATCGCTTCCTTATTGCAGTATTTTATGGCAGTATGCTGGAGTGTATACATGATTGGAGGTACTACGGTAGAAATAATGACATCCTCCACATCCTTAAGGCTCAATCCTTCATAACTAAATAACTGATGCATCAGCATTCCATATTCATCTGAAGTCTTATTCTTATCTGTTTCTAATCTCCAAGAGTTTAGCAGCTCTTTTCCTTGAAAAGCTCCTATAACAATATTGGTATTACCAACATCAAATGCTAATAACATATCTCGTACACCTTCCAGTCCATGCTATTTTCCGATACATTAAGACTTTTTCAAAGGTCCATGGATGAACCATTTTCCTACACTATATTATCATTAGAATCTCTTGTAGGCAATATACCTCATCAAAAATGAAATGCATCCTAAGTAATTTATTTACTTTGCCTATATATAATCAGTGATTCCTCTTACCGAAACTTCTCCCGATACCACTTTTTGTATTTCCCCCTTACTATTTCTAATTATCAACTCGCCTTCATCATTAATGTCCATGGCTTCACCTAAAATCGTACTTCCTCTTTGTATGATTCTTACTTGCCTTCCAAGTGTCACCGAATACCTTCTGCATATATCTATACTCTTTGCGATATTCTTGGTTTTTACAAAATCTTCATATAACTCTTCAAACGTGCTGAGTATTTTAACAACTATTTCCTTTCTAGAAACTGTTTTTGTGGCAAATTCCTTTATTGAAGCAGCAATATTTTGCAATCCTAATGAGAAGTCTTCCTTGTTTACATTAACATTCATACCAATTCCGAGTACTACGAAATTCACTGAATTTAGTTCCCCACTCATTTCTGTTAGAATACCGCATACCTTTTTGCCATTTATTATGATATCATTTGGCCACTTAATCCCCGCCTGACAGCCAGTTGACTCTCTGATGGCAATGGCTACAGCTGCGGCTGCCACCTGTGTTATTTTTGCAGCTTCCCAAGGCTCAATCTCGGGTCTTAAAATCATAGACATCCAAATACCTGTTCCTTTAGGAGATAACCATTGTCTGCTTAAGCGTCCTCTGCCCTCGGTTTGCTCCTCTGCTATCACTATCGTTCCTTCAACTTCACCTTGTGTTGCAAGAATTTTTGCTTGCGTGTTCGTTGAATCAATACTGTCAAAATGCATTATTTTTTTCACAAATTTTTCTGTCTTCATTTCTATTTCTAAAGCCTTAGCATCTAGGGTATCCGGCTCTCCCTTCAGTTGGTATCCCCTGCGAGAGATTGATTCTATGTCGTATCCTTCTTCTTTTAATTGCTTGATATGTTTCCATATGGCGGATCTCGTCACCCCTGCACTTTTACTTAATTCTTCTCCGGAAACAAAGCTCCCTGATTTCTCTCTTAGTTTTTCTAAAATAGCCTTTTTCATTACTCCACTTCCTTTGTGATTTCACATATAATCCATTTTATCACTTAATTCAAAAAATGAAAAACAGGCTTTTTAGGCCTGCTGCTTTTTATTAACCCAGTACTGACAATAATACCCCTGCTACAATGGCTGATCCAATAACACCTGCTACATTTGGTCCCATAGCATGCATCAACAGGAAGTTTGATGGGTTTTCTCTTTGTCCGACAACCTGGGAAACTCTGGCTGCCATGGGTACTGCTGAAACCCCTGCCGAACCTATCAGCGGGTTCACTTTGCCACCAGTGAGGAAACACATGAGTCTTCCAAACAGGACACCTGTAGCTGTACCGACCGCAAAAGCTAAGAGTCCCAAGGCCGTAATCTGAAGTGTTTGGGTTGTTAGAAATGTATCTGCACTGGCTGTTGCCCCGACAGATATCCCCAAGAAAATTGTTACGATATTTATCAGCTCATTTTGAGCTGTTTTAGATATTCTATCCACTACTCCTGATTCTCTTAAGAGATTCCCTAACATAAGTATTCCCAGCAGAGATGCAGCCGATGGAAGCAACAAGGCCCCTAGCAATGCAACTATTATAGGAAAAAGGATTTTTTCTGTTTTCGTAACATATCTTAACTGTTCCATTTTTATCATTCTTTGTTCTTTAGTCGTCAGAGCCATCATAATCGGAGGCTGAATAACAGGAACCAATGCCATATATGAGTATGCCGCTACAGCTATGGGACCTAAAAGATGAGGCGCTAGCTTTGATGTCAGAAATATTGCTGTTGGTCCGTCTGCTCCGCCTATAATTCCTATAGAAGCCGCCTCTGGACCAGTAAAGCCAAGTGCTATAGCTCCCATAAATGTTGTAAAAATACCAAATTGTGCTGCCGCACCAAGCAGTA
>JAGXRU010000026.1 GCA_018335765.1 Alkaliphilus sp. | reverse complement strand
CAATGTGGAGCTTGTATAGAAAAGTGTCCTGGAAAAGCCCTGGGAGAAAGTTATCAAATGAATACAACAAAATGCATATCTTTTATAACTCAAAAAAAAGGAGAGCTAGATGTTGAAGAAGTCTCAAGTTTAAAGGAAAATAATTTGGTTTTTGGCTGTGATTTTTGTCAGGATATCTGTCCTCACAACCTGAAGATTCCTATTACTCCAATAAAAGAATTTCATGAAAATTTAATTTATGAGCTGAATGAAAAAGATGTTGAGGGTTTATCCAATAGACAGTTTATAGTAAAATATGGGGAAAGGGCATTTAGTTGGAGAGGTAAACAGCCAATTATAAGAAATCTAAGACTGTGCAGAAGCGAACAATATTCGCCTGAAACAAAATAATTGCAGCATAAAGGAGGGCTAGAAAAATGCCGATTATACCAACTGATTTTACAATAGATGATCAAAACAGTAGCAACGAAATCGAGGATATTTTGAAGCCTGAGATTAGAAAAACGGCAATTGAATCGATTAGAGAAGCCTTTGCTTTCTTTGAGAAGTACAGCGGTAATGCGGTGAATAATAACGAACCTTTAACGGAAGACCAAATAGCAAAAGAGAGGAAAAAATACTTACAATCCATTAATAATATAGCTAAAGAGATTGTTGAAGAAGTACTATACCATAATAACGTCACACTTAACTTGGTGGATATAAAAAATCCGGATAACTATACCTATAATCATGTTGTTAATGTAGCCGTACTTTCTTTAGTAATAGGAATCGAACTAAGAATGGACAAAAATGAATTGCATGAACTTTGTATAGGGGCCATGCTTCATGATTTGGGTATGACCTTTATCCCTAAGAGTATTCTGCTAAAGAGTAGTAAATTAGATGAAGGGGAATTTGAAATAATAAAGACCCATACGACAAAAGGATATGAATATATATCAGGGCAATATGAGTTGCCAGTTTCCGCTAAGCTGATAGCCCTGCAGCATCATGAACGCTTAGATGGCTCGGGTTATCCGTCTGGATACGAGGCTGATGACATTCATAAGTTAGCAAAGATTGTAGCAATAGCTGACGTATATGATGCATTGACGTCTGATACACCATATAGAAGGGCTGTAGCACCCCATGAAGCCATAGAGCTTGTTATGGGAAGTGCCGGCAGATTATTTGATTTTGAAATGGCAAAGATTTTTGTCAGAAAAATTGTGCCGTATCCAGTGGGAAGTCTTGTAAAGCTTAGTAGTGGTGATGTGGGAGTGGTACAGGAAATTAGATTAAACTACCCGCTTCGGCCAAAGGTTAAAATAGTTCGTCAGAGTGCAGTATCGATTATTATCAAAGAAGTAGATCTAATGGTGGAAACAAACATAGTGGTTGAAGGTCTTCAATTTGAAACACCAAATGCATCAGTACCACACTATCTACAGAAAAGGATTGATGAATAGCTTGTATAATAAAAAACATCTTGATGAAAAGCATTCCATCAAGATGTTTTTTATTAAATAGTAAGCATATTAAACGATACCCTGAGCCATCATTGCATTGGCAACCTTTAAGAATCCAGCGATGTTAGCACCGTCAACATAGTTGCCTTCTGCTCCATATTCTTTCGCAGCTGACTGAGCAGCTTTGAAGATATTTACCATGATACCATCAAGTTTTCGATCAACCTCTTCAAAGGACCATGATAATCGCATGCTATTTTGAGACATTTCAAGAGCTGAGGTAGCAACTCCACCAGCATTTGCAGCTTTTGCAGGAGCTACTAAAACACCTTTTTCTAAGAATAATTTAATAGCGTCATTAGTTGTAGGCATATTTGCACCTTCACCAATTGCTATAACACCATTTTTTATAAGCATTTCTGCTTGTGGTACATCTATGTCATTTTGTGTAGCGCATGGCAAAGCAATGTCACATTTGAGAGACCATATATTACTGCATCCTTCATGATATTCAGCTTCAGGATGAAGCTTAACATACTCGCTGATTCTCTTTCTTTCTACTTCCTTTAATCGTTTTACCGTATATAAATTAATTCCATTTTTATCATATATATAGCCGTTAGAATCAGACATAGCTACAACTTTTGCACCATAGGATTGAGCTTTTTGGCATGCATATATCGCTACATTTCCGGAACCGGAAATCACTACAGTTTTTCCTTCGTAATTATGACCATGGGCAGCTAGCATTTCTCTTACGAAATAGATTAAACCAAAGCCAGTAGCCTCTGTTCTAGCTAAAGAGCCACCATATGAAAGTCCCTTGCCGGTTAATACTCCGGCTTCATAAGCATTTTGAAGTCTTTTGTACTGTCCAAACATATAACCGATCTCCCTTGCTCCAACACCGATGTCCCCTGCTGGTACATCAAGGTCTTGACCGATATGTCTGTATAATTCTGACATTAAACTTTGACAAAATCTCATAACTTCGGCATCTGATTTTCCCTTAGGATCGAAATCTGAGCCACCTTTTCCTCCACCGATTGGAAGACCGGTTAAGGAGTTCTTAAGAGTTTGTTCAAATCCTAAGAATTTAACAATTCCAAGGTATACAGAAGGATGAAATCTCATTCCGCCTTTATAAGGTCCAATTGCACTATTGAACTGTACTCTAAAGCCTCTATTTACTTGTACAGCACCAGCATCATCTACCCACGAAACTCTGAACATAATAGTTCTATCAGGCTCGCAAAATCTTTCAAGCAGACCAGCTTTGGCAAACTCTGGATGTTTTTGAATAACTGGCTCTAAGGAAAGAAGAACTTCTTCAATTGCTTGATGAAATTCAATTTCACCAGGATTTCTTTTCTTCACTTGATCCATTACGCTAAGTACATAAGACATTCAATCAACACTCCTTTGTATGTATATAATAAGCTTAGGATTTTATCCCTCACACTATAAAACTTATCACAATGCAGATAGTCAGTCAATGATGAATTAGAAAATTGATTAATTATTCATAATTTACAAATAATTAATCAATGGCGTCTTTGCAATTATAATAGTTCTCATTTTTTGTTGAAAATTACAGAAAAGCATTAACAGATATGTAATGATAGTTTTCTTTTTAAAACTGAAAAATAAATGAGAGAGAAGTGAATTATTCATTTTAAATAGACCGGAAATAAAATAATGACAAAATGGCTTTAAAGAACAGTGCTTTGTCGCAGATAAGAAGGCATAAAGGCTTATTTAATTATTCGAAGAAATCGATTACGCTTGATTCTTTAAGGGTATTGGGATAATATTTTAAATAAGCGAGTCAAAATAATTATGTGAATAGAGGTGAAAAATTTGTTTGTATATAATAAAAACGTAAATTCAACATTAATGGTTGAGGGAGTATGCAGAAAAGTATTAGGGTGCAGTGAAAATATAATGATGGTTGAGGTATCCCTAAAGAAAGGGGCTGTTTTACCAAACCATTCTCATTTTCATGAACAGGTTACTTATATTGTAAAAGGGAGCTTGGAATTTGAGGTTGATGGTGAAAAACGAATTATGAAAGCCGGAG
>JAGXRU010000025.1 GCA_018335765.1 Alkaliphilus sp. | reverse complement strand
CTAATCCGGTTAACTTCGCAAATCGTTCAGTAATTGTTCCTACGCATTCATGAGACGCTACTACAGGCGGGCAGAGCTTTGAATCTATCCCTACAAGCTCGCAGAGCTCTTTGCTCCATTTTTTCTCACCTACATTAAACATTAACGTTCCAGCGGCATCTGAATATTCACTATGGATTTGTCCCGTCATTTCATATCTCAGGTAATCTTTCGGCAACATAAATACAGCAACCTTTTTAAAAACTTCAGGCTCGTACTGCTTAACCCATAGAAGCTTAGGCAGGGTAAATCCTTCTAGCGCAGGATTTTTTGTTATTTTCAAAAGTCGTTCTTCGCCAATCATATCGTAAATTTTTTGGCATTGCTCTGTTGTTCTGGTATCATTCCAAAGAATTGCATTACGCAATACATTTTTTCCTTTATCTAACAATACCAAACCATGCATTTGACCAGAAAAACTTATTCCTTCAATATTAGCTATATCAGCATCAAATTCATCCACTAACTCCTTCAGGGCAGCAGTAGTTTTCTCCACCCATTCCTTAGGGACTTGTTCAGAATATCCTGACTTTTCTTGAATTAAAGGATATGACTTTAAAACTTGATTACATACCTTTCCTTCTTGATTCATCAGCAATACCTTTACAGCACTTGTGCCCAGATCTACACCAATCACATATTTCATAAGCAATCACCCTCTTTTTAAATACCGACTTATTTTAAGTAAAATTTCTTAACCAATTTGAATATTGTCTATTGGATCAGAGTCAATAGCTAAAATCTATAAGTATGCTTCAAGTAAATATTTGTTAATAATTCCCTTAATTTTTTCTTGCCTTCCTGACTTATTCTGAATTTCACCAAGCTGTAATGCATATTCCTCAAGCTTATAAAAATTCGTCCTTCCCTCAACAATCTCCAGACCAATTCCTTCCTTGAAACTGCTGTATCGCTCATCAACAATTTTATCCAGCACTTTATCTTTTATTAAGCGTTGAGCAACTTTAGCTCCTATTGCAAATGCATCCATGCCTGCAATGTGTGCATAAAATAAATCCTCCGGATCAAATGAACCTCTTCTTGCTTTTGCGTCAAAATTAAGTCCACCTGTTCCAAGTCCTCCATTTTTCAAAATTTCATACATTGCTAACGTAGTAGAATATAAGTCGGTAGGGAACTCATCCGTATCCCAACCCAATAATGCATCACCCTGGTTAGCATCTACCGAACCTAACATTCCGTTAATACGAGCTACATGCAACTCATGTTCGAAGGTGTGCCCAGCTAAAGTAGCATGGTTTGCCTCAACATTGAATTTGAAATAATCTGTTAAGCCATAAGTATGTAAAAATGCCAATCCGGTTGCTACATCGAAATCATACTGATGCTTAGTCGGCTCTTTAGGCTTTGGTTCTATCAAAAATTGAGCATCAAACCCTATTTCTTTTGCATAATCCTTAGCCATATGAAAAAACCGTCCTAAGTTATCGAGTTCAAGCTTCATATTTGTATTAAGAAGAGTTTCATAACCTTCACGGCCACCCCAAAACACATAGTTTTCCGAACCAAGCTCTTTGCCAATTTCCAAACCCTTCTTAACTTTTGCTGCTGCATATGCGAATACATCGGCATTCGGTGCTGTAGCTGCACCATGAAGCCATCTCGGATGTGAAAACATGTTCGCTGTATTCCATAGCAATTTTGTTTTGCTTGTCTTCATGTATTCTTTGATCATTGAAACAATTTTATCTAGATTGTCATAGGTTTCTTTAAGATTGTTTCCTTCTGGAGCAATATCCGAATCGTGAAAGCAAAAGAAAGGAACATTTAGTTTTTCAAACAGCTCGAATGCTGCTTCAACTCTAGCCTTTGCCAAATCCATCCCAATATACTCATTCCACGGACGAATCATTGTTCCTTGTCCAAAAGGATCTCCACCGTCCCCAACAAATGTATGCCAATATGCTATAGAGAAACGCATGAACTCTTGCATGCTTTTACCGTTAATCATTTCCTCTGGATTATAGTATTTAAATGCTAAGGGATTTGTCGAATTCGCACCTTCAAATTTAACTTTGCTTATGTTGTTAAAATAATTCATTTTTTATTCCCCCAATTTTCAAAATTATTTTTATTTGTGAAGTTCACTTTTTTTATGCCTTCATTCCTTCTTTGTAGATGAAGTAATCGAAATCAGCATGCTTATTTTCTCCTGAAGTATCCTGACACTGCATACCTACAAATGCTCCAGTAAAAAATCCCCCTCCTTGAATATAATCATCTGAAAGCTTGTAGGAATAAAATTTCACAGGAATCACTTTCCATTTGTTTCCATCATAGGAGTATGAGTACTCATAGGTACCCGTATTCACTTCAACACGAAGATATACATACTCAACAGAGTCCGGTATAATAATTTCTTTTTCCTTGAGCGGTTGATCAAATGTGAAATTATCACAAGTCATAAGCTCAAGGATTCTTCCCTTGTCTTCATGCCATGAAATTTGAAGCGATGTCCAATTTTGTGTATTATAATAGTTTACTAACCCTGCGGATTGCTGGAAAGATTCAGGAATAAATGCAACTTTTGTTTCAGCACTAAAATTGAAATGTTGCCACCGTCTTGCTACAAAGGCTTGAGTAAACTTTGATGTCAAAGATTCTTTCCCATATAATCTCAAGTGACCTTGTCTTTCTTTTAGTGAAACAATATCTTCGCCTAATGGTATTCGTAATGTTTGAAAATTTAGATTCAAAACCTCAGTATCAAAATCATCTTTTTCCTTATAATCTCTCTCCCATTTCACTTCTTCAATATTCGGTCCTTCAATTTCAAGAGAGGGTTGATTGCCATCCACTACATAAGGCCAATCATTTTTCCATTCCATTCTTTGAATTGCAGTTTCTCTCCCAAGCGGGCAGTAGCCTCGATGATCTAATAATGGTTGCCCTTCCTTCGGCAAAGGACGTCCAGTTAAGTGAACTAAAAACCACTCGTCTGTATGGGTATTGACAATAGAGGCATGCCCTGATTTTTGAAGAGGATTGCGAGGATACCCCCATGAAGTTAACAAAGGGTTTTCAGGATGCACCTCATATGGTCCCCACAGTTCTTTAGATCTAGCTATCGTAGAAGCATGATCGTATTTTGTGCCACCTTCCGCAGTTAAAAGATAGTAATAACCATTTATTTTATATAAATGAGGAGCTTCTGTCAGTTTTAAATCAGTTCCTTTGAAAATAATATCCTTCTTTCCAACAAGCCTTCGCTTTTGGGCATTATACTCTTGAAGAACGATTCCATAAAAATTGTGGTTTCCAACACGATGATCCCATAGCATATTAACTAAATATTTTTTTCCATCATTATCATGAAACAAAGATGGATCAAATCCTGAACTATTTAAATAAATTGGCTCAGACCATTCCCCTTCTATAGATTCACTATTGACAAGATAGTTGTGGCAATCCTTCCATTGCCCTTCAACAACCTTTACATTTGTATAGATTAGCCAGTATTTTTCATTGCTATAGGAGAGGTGAGGTGCCCAAATTCCACCAGAATCAGGACTACCCATCATATTTAGTTGGCTGATTCTATTTAAGGGTCTTGCTACCAAACGCCAGTTTTTCAAATCCTTCGAATGGTAAATTCCGACACCAGGGAACCATTCGAAAGTAGAAACTGCAATATAATAATCTTCTCCTACACGGCAAATACTTGGATCAGGATTAAATCCGGTTAAAATCGGGTTTTTAATTGTTGTCATTAATATCCCCCTCTAAACGTAATATTTTTTCAATAGCTATATTGTCGATCCGGCAACAATTTAATAAAGATTACCCTTTCACGGCTCCAGACGTTATACCTTCAACAATGCGATTACTCAAGAAAAAGTATGCAACCAAAATTGGCAATATGCTAATCATCAGAGTTGCACCAATAGCTCCCCAATCAGTAGAATATTGTCCTATGAAATTCTGAATTCCGACTGTTAATGTCTTATATTTATCCGAACTAATAAATGTATTGACGAAAACAAATTCATTCCAATTATAAATCATGTTAATAATAGCGGTTGTCGCCATTACAGGTGCTGTCA
>JAGXRU010000024.1 GCA_018335765.1 Alkaliphilus sp. | reverse complement strand
AACTAACAAATTGACATCAGGATAATGCATTTGAACCAAGTCCTTTAATGCATCTGCTACCATATCCCTTATGGCTGGGTAGCTCATGACTAATCGATTATCACAATAAATTGGAGATTTAATTCCGGATGCCCAAGTAAATAATTGATCAGGGGTAGTTAGGGAAATGGCATCAATCTCTAGTAGTTTTTTGGCAATCTCTTCTTTGAAATTCATTTTTTTCCTCCTCGTATAAGTAAAATGTTAATAATACTGATGACCCTATCTTAATAACAAAGGATACTGACCATCAATTGGTTCATCACCTAATTGTGTTTTTTAATGTGCCGATCTTCTCTATGCAGCATTCTACCACATCACCAGATCTTAAATATTTGTCCTGGGGTTCAAAGCCCAATGCCACGCCCGCCGGAGTTCCTGTGGCTATTACATCTCCTGGCATTAGGGTCAATCCTTGAGATAACACATTTATCAATGTCGGTATATCAAATATTAAATTGCCGGTATTTGATTTTTGTCTAAGTTCTCCATTCACTTTACAGGAAATATCCAGATTTAATGGTGAAGATAATTCGCTGGCATGAATTATATACGGTCCCATAGGACAAAAAGTATCAAGGCTTTTTCCCTTATGCCATTGCTCATGAATTTTTTGAAGGATGCGTGCACTGACATCATTAATAATGGTATACCCAAATATGTAATCATTTGCTTCTTCCCTAGGGATATTCTTTCCTTTTTTTCCAATGACTACAGCTAATTCCACTTCATAATCCAATTTTTCTACAATACCTGTATGGCTGTCTATAAAATCACCATAACCAACAGCAGGACATGCGACCTTGCTAAAAAAAACAGGATTTTTAGGCAAGCCCATGAATATTGTTGCAACTTCTTTGACATGATCAAGATAGTTTTTACCTACGCAAAAGACATTTCTTCTTGGGTATGGTATCGGAGCACAGAGTTTAACATTTTCCAAAGGTACTACAGCCTGCACTATTTTTTTGTCAGCTAAAATGTTTTTCAGTAGTTTTATATCAAGCTTTAAAAATTGCTCTATTAGTGAAACCATATCCACTGGGCAATCCTCTATTCCAAGGAATTTGCAGATTTCTTGAAACGGAATCATCCCCTTTTTTTCTATGTCAAGAATTCCAATAGATGTTGACCCCTTATGAATATATGTCGCAAAATACATGCCTTTTCCTCCTACCTTATAACTTATAAAATAATTCTATGTTTATAAAATAATTCTATGTTTAAAAAATAATTCCTGCCCCTTATAAAGGATTTTCCTGATTTATAATGAATAGTATTTATATAGTTTTAATATTCTGGTGGTTTTTTAAAATTCAAATTGGGAGTTGATATGTATGAAAGTTACTTTCTTAGGTGCCGCAAATACCGTTACTGGTTCCAATTATTTAATAACAACTGAAAACCACAATATATTGCTGGATTGTGGTCAGTTTCAAGGTAGTAAAGAAGATGAAAAATTAAATTATTTACCGTTCGCCTTTGACCCTTCAACTATTGACTTTTTGATATTAAGTCACGCCCATATAGATCATAGCGGTAGAATTCCAAAGCTGGTTAAGGATGGCTTTAAGGGAAAAATATATTCTACCAGGGCAACTCGTGATTTAGATGAAATATTATTGAAAGACAGCGGACATATCCACGAAATGGAGGCAGAATGGGAAAATAGGAAAAGAGCCAGAGCTGGTCTTGAATCTATCGAGCCTTTGTTTACAAGCATTGATGCTGAGCGTAGTCTGGAGTATTTCGAACCGGTTCTGTATGATCAAATGATTTATATAAATGATAATATTAGGCTGAAATTCAGCGATGCAGGTCATATACTGGGTTCTTCTATTGTGGAATTATGGGTGCGTGAAGCTGAAAAGGAAACTAAGCTCGTGTTTTCAGGGGATTTAGGTATGAAAAATCGTCCTCTTCTAAAAGATCCTTCATACATTGAAGAAGCTGATTACCTAATAATAGAATCTACCTACGGAAATAAAATTCATGAAAATATAGGTTCTCGTGCTACAAGACTGGTTGATGTCCTTCTCAAAACCATTCGCAGAGGAGGCACCGTGGTAATTCCTTCCTTCGCAGTTGGCAGAGCCCAAGAACTTATTTATGAATTAAATAAGGTATATGATGGAGATGAAAGAATTAAAGAGTTGCTAAGAGTTCCTGTATACATCGACAGCCCCATGGCAATTTCAGCTACAGAAATATTTAGAAAACATGCAGATTGCTTTGATGCTGAAACGAGAGAATACATTTTAAAGGGAGACAATCCCCTTGATTTCCATAATCTTCACTTTACTAGATCCGCTGACGAATCTAGAGCATTGAATATGTCTGATGAGCCTAAAATAATTATTTCAGCCAGTGGAATGTGTGATGCAGGGAGAATAAAACACCATTTGAAACACAATTTATGGAAAAAGAACTCCAGCATCGTGTTTGTAGGCTACCAAGCAGCAGGCACTCTAGGCAGAATAATAAAGGATGGTGCAAAGAAGGTTAAAATATTTGGTGAAACAATTGGTATTAAGGCAGAGATTCACTCAATCGAAGGATTTTCTGGTCATGCAGACAAGGATAGCCTTATGAATTGGCTTAAGGGCTTCAAAAAACTTCCTAAGAAGATATTTGTAGTTCATGGTGAGAAAGAATCCGCTGCTGGTTTCGCTCAATATATTAAAGACGAGCTTAATGTTGCAGCTATTGTTCCCGATATGCACGACCAGTTTGATCTTGGTTACGATGAAGTAGTTCCATTTATCCAAGAGCTACCCATTACCCAAGGACAGCATCAGGAACTGAATTTACAGCTTAATGATATTTCCCTGCTATCTACCCATATACTTTCTCTGAGTAAACATGTACTCGGTTTGAAGTTAACAGCAGAGGATTATAATAAAATAAAAAATCAACTCATTGAATTGGAAAAGGGTCTGTTTGATTTAGGTATGCTTCTAGGTGACAAAGATAGAAATGTTTCGCTAGAAAAGTAAATCTTTGTTGCAAACTGAAAAGACTAATACTGAACTTAATACTTCAGCATTAGTCTTTTTATGTTATTATGTTTGTTTAGATTGAATATATCCTGCCTTTCGCAAGGATGGAATAATTTTTACAGCAATGAATGCGATCAATATGCTCCAACTAATGTCCTGCACGATAAAGAGTAAAAATCCTGATCTAAGAACAGTTGCGAAAGGCACTTCTTTTCCAAGATAATTATTCAAAATAAGATATAAATATGGCACACCTAATGCGTAAACACTCATCAGCCCTGCCAGAACAGGAAAGAAGATATTTTTGAAATTGATTTCCTCTAAATTTTCCGTTAGCTTTCCAATAATAAATGCACAAAGACTGAATCCTAAAAGATAGCCAAATGTAGGTTGGAATATATAGGAAATACCACCACCATTAGTAAAAACCGGTACACCCATAAGACCTATCCCTACATACAGAAGTTGCGAATATAAACCTAGTTTCGAACCTAGTAACACTCCTGCAAAGGCACAAAACAAAAACTGCAAAGTAATAGGAACTGGGGGAATAGGAATCTTGATAAATGCTCCTATGGCAGTCAGTGCAGCAAAAAGTGCTACTAAAATTAACTCTTTTGTTTTCATTTGACGAACTCCTCCTTTTATATCTATTATTTTTATATAATATAATAATAGAAGTTCATTGTCAACTTTAGTTTGTTTTTAGGTTTACAATAAAGCACAAGATATATATTGCTTTCCACATATCGAATTTATTTTTCCACAGCTGAGATAAATAGTCTTATTAATCATAATAAACATCAGCTAAAAACAATCCTTGAGCAGGCGAAGTTTCTCCCGCCATGGCTCTATCCTTGCTCACTAGTATCTCTGGAATGCTCTCCGGTAATCTTTTCCCTTCTCCTATCTCTATGATCGTCCCTACTAAAATTCTAACCA
>JAGXRU010000023.1 GCA_018335765.1 Alkaliphilus sp. | reverse complement strand
GGAATTGACTGAAGCAAGCGAGATTGATGGGGCGAATTTTTGGCAAAAGCTTTGGAATGTTACATTTCCAATGATTGCCCAAGCCTTTACAATCACATCTTTTTTAACTCTTGTGAATTCCTTTAAGCAGTTTGATATAATAGTTGCTTTGACAAATGGAGGACCTGCCGATATCTATAAGGGTGTAGTGGTTAACTCAACAGAGCTGTTGGCAGTGCATATCTATGATGTGGCTTTTAAATTCAACAATATGGCACAGGGTCAGGCAATGGCTATTGTATTCTTTTTAGTGCTTTCGGGTTTTTCTTTAGCTCAAGTTTATTACAATAAGAAGAGGGAGGTTGAGATGTGATGGTCCAAAAAAGAAGAGTGATATCCATTTCGCTAACTGCTTTGACAGTTCTGTTATTTTTGCTGGCCATGTTTCCATTTTTTGTTGTAATCATCAACTCGGCAAAGGAATCGTTAGAGATCATTGTTAATCCTCTTTCGATGCCAAAGCAGTGGTCGCAGATGTGGGAGAACGTAAAGGAAATTTGGAATAACCCAAGCATACGATATCCTTCAAGTGTCATGTCATCCGCCATTATTACAATAGGATCTCTTACTGCCATATCCCTTTTTTCAGCTATGGCCGCCTGGATGCTGGTAAGGACTAAGAGTAGGACGTCGACATTTTTATTCTTACTTTTCCTAAGCGGGCTGATTATTCCATTTCAGGTAGTAATGTTTCCATTGGTGGAGCTTTTTCGAATCATTAGGGAGGTTACGGGAATTCCGATGCTTAGAACCTATCACGGTATAATTTTGGCATATATCGGTTTTGGAGCACCTCTGTCAGTCTTTATGTTTCACGGCTTTATCAAGTCAATTCCTTTAGAAATCGAGGAAGCTGCCACTATTGATGGGTGTTCAAAGCTGCAAACTTTTTTTTGTATAATTGTACCAATTCTTAAACCGATTTTCATGACCATTATTATTTTAAATGGAATTTGGATTTGGAACGACTTTTTACTACCGTCTTTGGTTTTGGGAGTAGGTCAGGACATCCAGACAATTCCATTGGCGATCCGAGCTTTTGCAGGCTCTTTCTTGAAAAAATGGGATTTAATAATGACGGCTGTAATGATGGCAGCAATTCCAATCGTTGTAATGTTTTTATTTGTGCAAAAGCACATTATTAAAGGAATGGTTTCAGGATCAATAAAATAATTTTTAAGTAGAGGGAAACTATGAATAATTTCAGATTAGAAAGTAAGGAACTCCTAGTAGATGAGAGCTTGCTCTATACAGGGAATGGATATATTGGTGTTAGAGGTAATTTTGAAGAAGGCTATCCTGAGAGCTATAGCACTGTCAGGGGAGCCTACATTGCTAGTTTTTATGAAACTATCGATGTTGAGTACGGCGAAAGTGCCCATGGATTTCCAAAGACCGCACAGAAACTGATTAATGTCTTTGATCCACAGTCAATAAAAATTGAGATTGATGGAGAACAATTTTCCTTGTTTCAGGGGGAAGTTTTAAATTTCCACAGAGAGATGAATATTGAAAAGGGTTATTCATTAAGGGACGTGGAGTGGGTTTCACCTAAGGGGCATCATTTGAAGTTAGAGATCAAACGCATGACCTCCTTTGAGACATTAGAATTGATGTTGATCGATTATACAGTCACCTCTGTTAATTATTCAGGGATGATAAGAGTAAACTCATCTATAGAGGGAGATGTTAGCAACTATACGAATGCAGATGACCCAAGGGTTGCTTCTAAGCATGCCAAGGTATTAAGCATTGCAGAGAAGGAGATAGGCGATCAAAGCGTATTTATGGCTGGGGTTACAAATCGATCTAAATTAAAGATGGCAGTAACCATGGCACATGACATCACTATGGATTACAAGATATTAGATAAAAGCATTGAAGGTCATGCTCAGCTTCAAATTTCAGAGGGAGCCTCTGTAACCTTTGCAAAGTATATTGTTTATACCGATAGTATCAGACACTCAAACTTATCGGGACAAGGGAAGAGAATCATACAAAATGCAGTGATGAAAGGGAAAGAATATTGGTATGCAGCACAGAAAAAGTATTTAGACAATTTTTGGAAGTATGCGAAGGTGGATGTAGAGGGAGAAGGGGATGTTGAGAATTCTCTGAATTACAACATCTATCAGCTCTTAGCTTCTGTAGGCAAGGATATCCATAGTAATATCTCTGCAAAGGGATTGAGCGGAGAGGGTTACGAAGGTCATTATTTTTGGGACACAGAAATTTACATTATCCCATTTTTCACACTGGCTAATCCAACCATTGCAAAAAACCTACTGATGTTTAGATATAATACCCTCCCCTATGCAAAGGAAGAAGCGTTGATCATGGGTCATAAGAAAGGTGCTAAAATACCATGGAGGACGATCTCTGGCAGTGAATGTTCTGCTTATTTTCCTGGTGGTAGTGCTCAGTATCATATAAATGCTGATGTTGCTTATTCCAACATTCAATATTATTTATATACCTTGGATTTGGATTATATCTGCGATTATGGCTATGAGATACTATACGAGACTGCAAGACTTTGGTTAGAGATTGGACACTTCAATGATCAGGGGCAGTTTTTTATCACAGGAGTGACCGGACCTGATGAGTATACAGCCATAGTGAATAATAATTATTATACCAATGCTATGGCAGGATATCATTTGCAGTGGACGGTAAAATTCAGTCAATTATTAAAAGAAAGATATCCATCTTCGTGGGAAGAATTGGTCAATAAACTTCAAATCACAGAAAACGAAATAAACAGCATGGATAGGGCGGGACAGAGAATGTTTTTGCCATACAGTGATGAATTGGGCATCAACTTGCAGGATGATGGCTTTCTGAACAAAAAAGAATGGGATTTTGAAAATGTGCCTAAGGAAAAATATCCGCTGGTGCTTAACTATCACCCCCTCATTATCTATAGCCATAAGGTATTAAAGCAAGCAGATACGGTACTCTGCCACTTTTTACTGGATAACGCACCTGATAATGTGATTCAAAATTCATATTATTACTATGAAAAGCTGACTACTCATGATTCGAGTTTGTCACCCTGTGTGCATAGTATAATGGCTTCGAGAATCAATAACCCAGAAAAAGCTTATCATTATTTAATGGACACATTAAGACTTGACTTAGATAACCTGCACGGAAATACAAAAGATGGCCTTCATATAGCAAATGCAGGAGGGGCTTATATGGCAATTGTTTATGGGTTTGGAGGGCTAAGGATTAAAGAAGATGGTCTTCACCTAAGACCAACAAAACCTCCTCATTGGTCAA
>JAGXRU010000022.1 GCA_018335765.1 Alkaliphilus sp. | reverse complement strand
AAGGGGGGCTTTTGAGTATTAACAAACAACTTAACTGAACCTAGTTCTCTTGTCCTGAAATGCCCCTTCAAGTTTGAACCCAGAGCTGACCCATTGGTACGCATTTCAATAGTTGGAAATTCTGCCATTAACTTGACATTTTCAATAGACTCCCACATATAAACATCACCATACATACCATGAATTTGTATTCCTTCTTCAACAAAAGTCACTTTTGTTGATTGGGATGAAAAATACATCAGAACGGCTACAAAGATTAATATGACAACAACGATACCAACAGGCAAAGCGAATTGCTTCCATGCTCCCTTTCGTAGTTTTCCATTTTTATCATAAATATTCCCATCATACTTTTGAGCCTTAATCAATAAATAAACTGTCGAAATACTGAAAAATACAATAACTGGTGTCAGAGCCGGTTTTAGATCTAAGGCTTGCAACGCACCCACCACAATAAAAATACCGCCATTGACATATGAATATATCCCCATCACACGACCAAGACCCTTTGTGTCAACATTCGCCTTTTTCTCTTTCGACATAGTGTTATAGCCTGAAATAAGAAAATACCATTTTAACACATGAACCGCTAAACCAATGGCAATAAAAAAGACACCGATTATGAAAAACCACATAGCGAACCTCCTCGTCTTATATAAGATGATAGATCAGATATAATTTGGGCTTTTAATGGATTTTGATGTATGCACCTCAATACTGTTAATAAGTAAGCATCACTAGACACCGGCTCGCTTTTATATCTTTCTTGAAATAAGTGTCCACATCGCTCGTATTTCCTGTTATACCAATATACATAACTAGAAATAATTCTTTTCATTGCTTGTGATATGTTTTCTTTTTCTTCTTTTAGTAATAGATGTACATGATTACCCCTAAGGCAGTATCCAAGTACTCCATATGCACATTTCTCCCTATATTTGACCATTGTTTCAATAAATCTTTCTCTATCAACATCTTCATCAAATATACTTTGCCTATTAATTCCTCGTAAGATAATATGATATATCCCCATATCACTTTTTGTCCTTGCAATTATTGGCATTTTATATCACTCCAAACACATTATACCATTACCAAAACTCGCATACAATGTACCTGTCCCTTTGCTTCTCTGATGAAGCAATTCGCTTTAAGCACAAAACAGCACTCGGACTGACTTCAAGAAAACTTGTCAAGTTGATTTTCGCCCTGCTACGCGACAACCGACTTTACACTAATAAAAAGGAGATGACGAAAGTTATTTAAAAACTAAATATACAGAACATAGGTTTATTTGGCATACCCTTTTTAAAAGAGTTCATAAGAAAAAAATAAAATTATTTTCCAGATTCATCTTGACATATCACCAGGTGTCTTCCGTTTTTAGCAGTGATTTTTATAATTCCTAATGAGATTCATCTGCAACTATCTCAACACTTTTTGATTAGAAAAGTCATTTGCAAATCTCTGGGATCACTTTTATAAAAACCTTCATGTCGCTCACAGGCTTCTGTACAACCCATCGCTCTATAAAATGCGATGGTTTCCTCAGCAGAACCCGCACAGATAAATAAATTTTCAACTTCAAACCGTTTAGCAATTTCTATCGCTTCCTCAAATAATTTTGTTCCAATGCCATTGCCTCTGCTTTCACGAGAAATAAAAAGTTGATCCAGAAGTGCATAAGTAGTCTGCTCACCAAAATTCATGCGATTTACTGTTACGAATCCGATTAAGCGATTGGATTCATCAAATGCACCTATAGCTTCACCTTCTAATTGAATGGTCGCCTTTAAATTATCACGATGTACTTCATACCCATTTGGCCACTGTGGATCTAAATAATCGATGGTAACCAATGTTCTTTCCCCTTCAACTTCACGCCAAGCACGAGTAATATACTGAGATGCATCCATTTCGCTTATTTTGTCGCACTGATTAATAGTCATTTTTTTATACGTTAACATCTTATCTCCTACTTTATTATGTCTTTGAAAGATCATTTAAAACAATCTATAGACTATCTACTCGAAACCATTATTAACCTTATAATTTACTTTTGTGGGTTCAGGCCTCCTATGTTCTCAAAAAAAAATATATGAATCTTATCCATCAATTCACGATCGATATCTTGGGCTAAAAACCGATCAATCTTTGAGTAAAAATCTATCTTGACTTCGTATGGGATATTTTTCTCATAAAGATCATAAAGTTTACGATACTCAATATTAATTCCATCAATATAGTCCAAGCTGGCATCGGAACGAAATAGATTGTTATGTCCGCCGTGTCCAGCCTCACTAAGCGATATGGCTCTTGTATTGGGATTGGTAATTTTTTCTATATTTTAAATAATGGAACTGAGCCATTCTCGGTTTTTTGGACTTGGACACTGTTTCGTGAGCATATCTTAAGATTAAATAAGTTTTCTCGGATTTGCTCCTAATATCTACCTTTTTGGAATATTGCTTTAAGTAGTCTACTTAAATTTCTAGTAATCTCAAGGGTATAGTGAACGTCTACGCCGCCCTTGACATCACAGGAAATTCAAGTTCTTTTGTTATTAAGCAATCATTCCAAAACCTATGGTTATGCTGCAAGATTTGAGTACCACATCTTTTTATAGGTAACAGGAGTAATCCAACCTAAGGCTGCATGTCGCCTTTGGCGGTTATAATAGACTTCTATATATTCAAATATAGCCTGTTTAGCAGCTTCTCTGGTTTCGAAGTAATAAAAATTGGTACATTCACACTTTAAGCAGCTAAAGAAATTTTCTGCACAGGCATTATCATAGGGATTACCTTTACGGCTCATGCTTTGTCTTATATGATTGACTCTTAACAGGTTCTTGAAGTCATTTGAACAATATTGACTTCCTCTATCTGAGTTATACCGAATTCAGCATAACTCAGATTATACCGAAGAAAAAACTATGCCGAATAGTCTTCCGAGATCACTTGGATATTGGCTGTAATATATTTTCTTCGGCATAGTATTTTATAATTGAAGTACCAAATATAAAGGAGGTACTTCAAAATGAACATTGACATGATCTGCAACGCATTATTGGATGCATTAGCTGAAGTTGGGTATCATGAGCACACCATCTTTAATTACAAAGGTGTGATTCGTCGGTTTAAAGCCTTCTGTGAAAAAAAAGGCATCACAGAATACAATCCTGACTTGGGTCAAACCTATGCTGACGATGTAATCAGTGCGAAAACCGGTAAGTTAAGCAAGAACAGATATCACTCGCAAGGTCGATTTGTTCGCTTGCTAAACTCGTATTACAATACCGGAGCTTTTGATTTTACCACGTTGAAACGAGGTAGAGTACAACCTACTAATGATAGTCACAAAACTATTTATCATGATTATGGTATTTTCTTGCGAATCAGGTATGAAAACGAAAACACTGTGCATTTTTATGAGTATGAGCTCTATTGCTTTCTTCAATATCTGAATGAGATTCAGATTTGTAAAATCGATAAACTATCGCTAATTATTGTTATAGAATACCTAAAAGCTATTAGACAATGTCGGAAACGTGCAGTACTTTGTGGGCTAAGGTTATTTTTTAAACACATTAATCGTGATGATCTTTATGCTGCAATAGAAGGTATTCATGCCTATAGAGTCAAAAGAATCATATCTACTCTAATTGATGAAGAGCAACAACAAATCAAGGATACAATCGAATCAGGTAATGTTACTCACAGGGATGCTGCGATTATTTTACTGGGATTATCAACCGGAATCAGAGCTTGTGATTTAATCAATTTAAAGCTTTCTGATATTGATTGGATTAATGAAACAATCTCCTTTAAGCAGAGTAAAACAGGTAATACCGTTTGTCTTCCACTGACTACATTAGTGGGTAATGCTATAGCTAATTACCTTTCTGAAGAAAGGCCAAAAACTAATAATGATTTTTTATTTGTAAGACAATTGGCTCCATTTGATTCTTTATCAGATCATGCATCCTGTTATGCTGTTGTGGAACGAGTTTTCAGCCGTGCAAGGATAAACAAAAATAATCGCATCTTTGGGATGCATATGCTTCGTCATAATGCTGCCTCAACAATGGTAAAAAACGAAGTTTCAATAGCTATTATTGCAGCAATACTTGGTCATGCCAATACTGATACTACTGACATTTATATAACAACAGATGAATCTAGACTTAAGGAATGTGTTCTTCCTATGGTTGGCATCTCTACGGAGGTGAATCCATGAGCATATTTATAAGTAATCTTGCACCAAGTCTAGATGATTTCATATCCTTTAAGAACGCTTTGGGTATTGAATATAAAACTGCTAAAGTATACCTTCGTCAGCTTGATATATATAACTTTGAGCATGGTAACTTTATTTCTCTCACAAAAGAAGTTGCAGAAGGTTGGGCTATTCAACATGCTAGTAAATCAATTACTCATGACAGAAGTTGGGTTCCTCCTATGAGCGAATTCGGTCGTTACCTAAGAAGCGTTGGCAATAACACCACATATGTATTAGATAATGGATCTATATAAAAATGGTGTGCCATTACCGTTTATCATTCAATTGTTAGGACACGAAAGTATGTCTACCACCTCCGGCTTTTATGCATTTGCAACGCTTGAAATGATGAGTGAAGCAATGAATAAAGCAGCTCCAAAGTTCGGAGATACCGATAAAATATGGAAGCGCGAAGCAACTAGAAAAGCCATTTACTCTCTGGATTAACTGCAAAAACTATGCCGAAGAAAATGTAATATCATAATCAACTACAATAGCTAATATAAAACTTCGGCATAGTTTTTTCTTCGGCATAATCTGAATGAAATATTAATCCAGGTGATGGCTTCTCGCGCTTTAAAGCCATTTCCATCGCCTTTATAACTAGCTCTTTAGTTATTCTGTCGCCCATGGCATAGCCTACTACATCTTTGGTGCATAGGTCTTTAACAATGGCTGTGTATAGCCAGCCTTCTTCTGTCCAGTGGTAAGTAATGTCCCCCACCCAAGCGGTATTAGGGGTATTTATACTAAAGTTTTGCTCTAGTAAATTTGGTGCT
>JAGXRU010000021.1 GCA_018335765.1 Alkaliphilus sp. | reverse complement strand
TCCCTCCCGAGGCAATGACAACAACCCCCGCTTTGCATAATGCTTTATTACCGCTATTATCCACCACTGTGACTCCTAAGGAACGTTTATTAACCGTTATGATATCTATTGCAAAGACCCTTTCCCGAAGGGTAATATTTGACCTCTTTCTCAATTCTTCCCCTAAAGCTCTGATGATTTCTCTTCCGGTGGCATCCTTAGCATGGAGTATCCTCCTATTGGTATGACCTCCTTCACGAGTAACCTCCAATTTGCCCTTTTCGTCACGATCAAGTTTGACTCCGTACTCTATCAGTTTTTCTATACTTATAGGTGCCTCCTCTATCATCATATGGGTTGCTACGCTTTCATTATGATAGCTTCCTGCCCTTAAAGTGTCTTGGTAATGAACTTCAAAATCGTCTTTAGAATCAACACAGGCGGCAATGCCTCCCTGTGCCAAATTACTGTTATTCCACTCCAAAACATCTTTTGTAATCACTAAAACCTTTAGAGATGGATCAATATTGAGAGCAGCAAACAGCCCGGCAATTCCTGTGCCTATTACTACTGCGTCATATGCCTGCACTACAGTTTCTTTATCGAATCCGCTTAAATAGCGAGTCTTCATATTATTCTCCCCTTAACTTAAATCCAACATTCTCTGAAGAGATCCCAGAGCCTTTTGCCGTACACTCTCATCGATTGTGATTTCATACTGTTCTTTTAACAGACTCTTATATATATCAGGAAGAGACGTTTTTTTCATATTATAGCAGGTCAGTCCGGGCGATAATAGATAGAAAGACTTTTCAGGATTTTCTTTTCTCAATATGTGAAGCACTCCCATTTCTGTCCCAATAATAAATAATTTGTTTTCGGACTTCCTGGCAAAGTTTATTATCGCAGATGTACTACCGACAAAGTCAGCCCTCTCTACCACATCCGGAGAACATTCCGGATGGATCAGTAGCAATGCATCTGGATGATGATTTCTAGCGGCTACTACCTCAGATGCTTTTACTCTATGATGGGTGATACAAAAACCCTCCCAGGAAATAACCTCTTTCTCCGGAACTTGTTTAGCTATATAGTCACCTAAATTTTGATCCGGCACAAAAAGTATCTTGTCAGCCTCCATTTCCCTCACAATTTTGACAGCGTTAGAGGATGTACAGCAAATATCACTTTCAGCCTTCACCTCTGCAGATGAGTTGACATAGCATACCACTGGTACATCAAGATGTTTCTTTTTAAATTCTCTTAATTGCTCTGCATCGATCATATCTGCCATCGGACAGCCGGCATCATAGACCGGCAGCAAAACCTTTTTGTCTGGTGACAATATTTTTGCACTTTCCGCCATAAAATGCACTCCGCTGAATATAATAATATCCGCTTTTGTTTTAGCAGCTTCTTGACTAAGCTTTAAGGAGTCACCAACAACATCGGCAATATCCTGCACTTCTGGTATTTGATAATTATGAGCTAATATTATGGCATTTTTCTCTTTTTTTAACCTCTGTATTTCCTGTATCATTTCCCTTTCGTCCATGTTAATCATTCCTTCCCTGATTTTTGCGAAAATATTTTTCAATAAAGCCTATGATGCTTTTACATCTGTCTTGTCACCTGCCATAAAAAAAATTATTCTTTATCCCCCCTAACCAGAAAACCTTTTTTAGATAATTCATCTATAATTTTTCTGTAGGTTTTATCATTGGCAAATTCCAAGGTGTGAATATGCTCTCCTCTGGTTAGGGAAGCAAGGGGTTCAGCCTGTTTCTTTCTGATTTTGTCCATGAATTCTTCAATATCCATACGGGATTGAATCATTAGTGAGCTTCTTATTTCACCATATATAGGGTGTCTGATGATGACATCAATAACCTTTGCCCCGGCATCTATCAAAATCTTGAGTTCCTCTTCCATTTGATCATAGCCTTCATGTTTACATACTATGGAAACTTCGGTTTTCGGTCTTAAATCAACTTCAGGAGTAATGTAGCCTTTAGAGGTAGCTAAAATATTTTGCCCTTGAGCTCTAATGACTGCAATGTCTTGCACTATTACCTGTCTGCTCACCGAAAACAATTTTGCCAATTCAGTACCAGACATCGGAGTATTGCTCTCCCTTAATATTCTTAATATTTCATCCCTTCTTTTATATGTGTTCATACATCACTCTCTTTTCTATAGAATGATTTAAAAACAGTAAAAGCTTTAGTTATTATTCTATCATGCAATTTGCATAAAAAAAAGACAAAAGACTACCTTGGCAGCCTTTATTGAGCTTTAGCATTTTTCTTGGAGTTTCTGACATGAACAGTTAACGCTCTCTCAGCCCATTCCTTATCGCGGGCAACAAAGGCATCTAATATTTCCTTATGCTCCATAAGAGAAATATTTATCCTTCCTTCCACTTGCAGGGATCTTTTCCTCATTTTTTTCATATAATACTGGAAATCCTTAAGTGCCTGCTCTAAAAATTTGCTTTTTGTCGCCTTGTAGATGATTTCATGGAATTTTGTGTTTATTTCTGCAAATTTATGCAAATCCTTTTTAAAGGTATAGAACTCCATCAATTCATAAGTTTCTTTTAATGCCTCTAATTCTTCATTGGTTATTCTTTCAGCAGCCCATTTTGCGGCAATACCTTCAATGGCATATCTAATCTCATAAATATCTTCTATATCCTGATTTGAAATTCCCAGCACCACAACGCCTCTATTTGGAAGGTTTTCAACTATTCCCTCAACTTCTAGCTGTTTTAGCGCTTCCCTTACAGGCGTACGACTCACACCGAGGTCTTCCGCCAGTTTTGCTTCAACTAGCTTTTCTCCCTCAGCATATTTGCCATTTAATATTTCCTCTCTCAATATTAAAAAAATCTTAGAGGTTAAAGACAATCCGGTAGAAGCATCATCATTTAGCAAATCTCTATTCATACCCTCCCCCCTCTCTTAATAATATTTTATCTGCTAACCACCATTTTATGCTATTAAGACTTACTTGCTTTTTAAGTATTATACTAATATAAATATGCAGTTGTGTCAATGAATACAAGTGTTTTGCAAGGTTTTTGGCATGCACTTGCAATTGCACTTGCAACAATCATTTTTTTTGCATAACCGTATACATTTGACTGCATAAGCACGTATTTTTATTTCATTTTACAAGTAGTGTTTTC
>JAGXRU010000020.1 GCA_018335765.1 Alkaliphilus sp. | reverse complement strand
GCCAGTTTGCCAGATTCAGTATCAATGGTAGCAGATACAATATCCTGCGGCCTATCAAAATCCTTTGCAGGTAAATTCTTGTGAATTTGAGCCATGACAGTTTTCCATAGCTGGGCACTCATGGCACTACCACTATCTAATTCAATCTGTATATCGTTTCCAATCCAGACGCCACCAATATAGTAGGGTGTGTATCCAACAAACCAAGCATCGTGATTATCGCTTGTAGTACCTGTTTTTCCTGATACAGGAATATTAGAATTATTGTTGTCTAACTTGGCTCTTTGTGCAGTGCCTGAATCTACAGCACTCCGCATCATATCTGTCATAATATAAGCAACCTCTGGGCTGGTAACGCGATTTTTAAAGCTGGTATTTTCTAAGATCACGTTGCCTTCACTGTCTGTTATTTTAGTAAAAGACACTGGTTTAATATATACACCTTGGTTTGCTATGGAGCCATAGGCAGCTGTCATTTCTAAAGGACTTATACCAAAAGTCATACCTCCTAGCCCCAATGCTGCAAGATTTTGGTCATTGGAACGACCACTCTCGCTCAAAGTTGTTATACCCATTTTCTTTAAATAATCTATTGACGTGGATATTCCTATTCTTTCGAGAAGTTTTACTGCCATTACGTTCATAGACCATTGAACACCTTCTCTAAGGGTTGATAAGCCCCAGAAATCATTATAATAATTTCTTGGCCACAAGTTACCTTGATTGTCATAAGAAGGTATATCATCAATCACGTCAGCAGCAGTCCAGCCATTGTCAAGTGCTGGAATATAAACGGACAATGGTTTTATGGCAGAACCTGGAGGTCTTGGATTAGTTGCCCTATTAAATACTCTTCTGCCTATAATATCTCTTCCACCAATGAGTGCTTTTATTTCACCGGTTCTATAGTCCATTATAACCATGGCGGATTGTGGCTGAACGGCACGGTTGGACTGTGAAAAGAAATTTTTTGAAATATATTTGTTCGAAACTAAAAGATTTTCATTAGAGTCAGTTTTGAAAATTTCGGGATTTTCCTTTAGGTAATCATTATCCACCAAAAGATTTTTTTTGTCATCAAATTGCATTGATTTAGGTGAAAGCTTAATTGCCCCACCTTTTAGGATCTTTAACTCCTCACCTTCATTTTGCAAAAATATATCTCTAAAAGACACATTTATCCCTTCGAGGTTGCCATCATTATTGATGGGGTTGAAAACCAATCTATTTCCAGCTGATAATATCAGATTTCCTGATTCGTCGTAATGAAAATCGCCTTTCGGTATTATTAAATCATTATTATCATTAAAAACATTACTATATTTATACAAAAGTATACTGGATCTGCTTTTATTAAGGATATTTCCTGCTTTATCTTTCCTCATAACTAAATTAGGAAAGTTTTTATTTTCTAAATATGCATTTTCTACAATTCTTTGCATTTCCATATCCAAAGTACTATATATCCTAAGTCCTTGATTGTTAATCATGTGTGACGCTTCTTCCTCACTCATGTCTAGTGTCAACATCAGTGCCTCTCTGACATCTTTTTTTACCATGTCAGCCATAAAGGAAGATATAGATTCAGGTTTTGAGGGGTTAATTCTAGAAAGAATATCTACACTCAATGCTTGCTGATATTCTTCTTCCGTTATCATATTTTCGTTTCTCATTATTCTTAAAACCAGATGTTGTCTTTCCTTGAAACGTTCATCATATATTATTGTATATATGGGATCTTCATCATCTATAATGTGGTGTCTTTCAAGGTCTACATCCTCCTTCTTCAAAGTTTTTATAGGGGAGAATCTAGAAGGATTCTTAGAAACACCAGCCAATACAGCTATTTCAGCTAGATCAAGCTCATGAAGTTCTTTAGAAAAATAGGTTTTAGATGCTGCAATTACGCCTTTTGCTCCACCACCCATATAAGCAGTGGTCAGATATATTTCTAAAATCTGTTCCTTTGTTAAATGCTTTTCCAATTGAAAAGCATAATAAACTTCCTTTATTTTTCTGGTCAATGTTTTATCATGGGTGAGATAAATATTTTTTGCCACTTGTTGAGTAATGGTACTGGCTCCTTGTACAGGAGCTCTTGCTTTTATAACTTCCCATAAGGCTTTCACAATTCTTTTTGGACTGATTCCATTGTGTTCGAAAAAATCCTGATCTTCAATAGCGATAAAAGCGTTGACTAAATCCTTAGGAAGCTCATCAAATTTTACCAATTCACTATGATAGTCGCTTTGAATTTTTTCAATCAATTCTCCGTTTGCAGCATATATATAAGAACTTTCATTTAATAATTCCTGTATTTTTGAAGGGTTAATGGGCTCTACCGATCTTAAAGTAGCAATAACCATTCCAGCTGCTACTCCAGTAGCTATAAAAGATAATAACAATATGGTGATAATGAATATTTTTAATATATGAAATTTTCTTTTCTTTTTATTCTTTTTTGGTTTTATATCTTTCTCTTTATCTTCTGACAAAATGAATCCCTCCTATTTATTAAAGGAACAACTGGCAAATATTTTCCACATTCTAAATAATTATAACATATTTAAGAGGAATTGAAGACTAGAATTTTTTCAAGTCAAGCTTATAATATGAGAAGGGGAATAGAATATTAAGTAGAATTGAATAAATATAAAGATAAATTATTTATTTAAAGGATGGTAATATATGATTGAAAGTACAATTATTCTAAAACAATTGCAAAAACATGCTGAAGAAGATGTTGTTTCTTTTCATATACCAGGTCATAAAAATGGGAAAGCCTTTGAAAAATTTGAAAACAAGTATTTCTGCAAAGAAATGTTAGCTTTAGATGTGACAGAGATGCCAGATACAGATAATCTTTATCTAGCAAAAGATATGATTCGAGAAGCTCAGGAAAGGGCTGCCAAGGTGTTTCATGCAGATAAGACCTTTTTCCTTATTAATGGCACATCTGCAGGAAATATTTCAGCTATGATGGCAGTGCTAAATCCTCAAGAAACAGTAATTGTACCACGAGATTGTCATAAATCTGTATCACATGGCTTGATTATTGGCGGAAATCAACCTGTTTATATTAATCCTGAAACAAATAAAGAATGGGGGATACCAGCAGGAATCAGATCTGAAACCATAGAAAAAGCAATCTTAGAAAATCCGGAAGCTAAGGCTGTATTGTTGACATATCCCAATTATTATGGAATATGTTCAGATATTAAAGAGATTGCAGAAATAGTTCATAAGTACGAAAAAATACTGATTGTAGATGAGGCACATGGATCTCATTTTATATTAAGCGATAACCTTCCTATTTCTGCAATACAAGCAGGTGCTGATATAGTATCACAGAGTATTCATAAAACCCTTCCTGCATTTACTCAAAGCTCTATGCTTCATGTTAATTCAGATAGAATAGATGTTGAACGATTAAAATTTATGCTTATGATAAATCAAAGCAGTAGCCCTTCATATTTATTAATGGCATCTCTAGATATCGCTACAACCATAATTGAGGAGGATGGGTTAGGGTTAATTGACAGATTACTAGAAAATATTAGTTACTTTGAAAGCAAATTGCAAAACATTAAAGGAATTCGATATATGGATGATAGTATAGCAGGCAAGGATGGAATATATCAAAAAGATAGAACAAAGCTGGTCATAAACTTCGTTGAACTTGGTATTGGTGGAATAGAGCTTAGCCATTTGCTTAGAAATGACTACGGTATTCAAATGGAATTTGCTGATATAAATAATGTGGTGGGAGTAGCCTCAATATGTAATGATAGAAAAGACTTTGACAGGTTGATTTCTGCTCTGGAGGATATTTCTTTAAATAATGTTCAAGGTAAAATAAAGAATGTAGTTTCTTCTTTTTCTTATGACATTCCAAAATTAAAAATAAGCCCAAGAGAAGCTGCTTTTGCTACGAAGAAAGAGATTCCATTTTTAGAGAGCGTTGGAAAGGTTAGTGGTGAATATATAATACCGTATCCTCCTGGAATCCCTCTTGTTTGCCCTGGAGAGGAAATAACCAAGGAAATACTAGAATATGTCAAGCATCTGCAGAATTTGGGCGGTGACATCATAGGTACTAAGGATGAGAATTTAGAGGTTATAAGAGTAATTGACTAAATATTTCATCTTGACAATGCCGATAATAATTGGTAAAATATTATAAATTAATCAAAATATTTAAAATAATCAGTAAAGTCGTTGATGGAGAGCTGTTGTGTAATGTTGCTAAAGAAAGTCGGTGGTTGATGTGAACCGATGCTACAATCACAATATACTCACTCCTGAGAAGCATCTCTGAAAAATAATTAGGAGATGACGGGTAGCTCCGTTATTGGTGTAGTTGTTTTAATTTGCAAATGAGAGGCTTCTATTTTAGAAGCAATCAAGGTGGTACCGCGGGAAAATGAAACCTCGCCCTTGAAAAAAGTTACAAGGGAGGGGTTTTTTTATACCTTTTTATTTAACTACTCAAATATAATTTTAGTAGGAGGAAATATGATGAAACATGTACTGGCAGTATGGGTAGAACACCATTCGGGTGTACTTACAAAAATTTCCGGACTTTTCAGTAGAAGGGGGTATAATATCGAAAGTCTTGTGGTTAGCAAGACAGAGGATAATTCTATAGCCCATATGACTATAGTAGTCTGGGGAGATGATAGAGTCATAGAACAAGTTAAGAAGCAATTAAACAAACTGATAGATGTAATTAAAGTAAATGAGATCACAAACGATGAGACTGTGGATCGTCAACTGTTGTTAGTTCGTGTGTCAGCTAATAACGGAAATAGAGGCGAAATAATTCAGATGATAGATATTTTTAGGGGAAGAATAGTAGATATTGGCAGGAAATCTCTTATCATTGAGGCTACAGGAGACGAGACTAAAATTCAAGCTATGATTAATGCCTTGCAACCCTATGGAATACAAGAACTGGTAAAAACAGGGGTTGTTGCTATGACAAGAGAAAGTAAGAATCTGTAGCATAATTTCAAGTGAAAACGAGGAGTGGATAATATGAATGGAGCAGAGATCTTATTAAGAGCATTAGAAGAACAAGGAACGGAACTGATTTTTGGATATCCAGGAGGAGCTGTCTTAACTATATATGATGCATTATCAAAGAGTTCTATTAGCCATATTTTGGTTAGACATGAACAAGGAGGAGTACATGCAGCTAGTGGCTACGCTCGTGTAACAGGGAAAATCGGTGTGTGCTTAGCCACTTCAGGTCCTGGGGCAACAAATTTGGTAACTGGCATTGCAACAGCTTATATGGATTCAATACCATTGGTAATCATAACAGGTCAAGTAGCTAAGGCAATGGTTGGTACAGACGCATTTCAAGAAGTGGATATTACAGGAATCACCTCTCCTATCACTAAACACAATTATTTAGTTCAAGATATAAGAGATTTGACAAAAATAGTAGCAGAAGCCTTTCATATTGCTAAAACGGGTAGACCGGGACCGGTTCTGATTGATATTCCTTTGGATATCTCCATGGCGATTGATACCTATAAGCCTTATAAGAATGTAGAAATTAGAAGCTACAAGCCAACAGTATCGGGTCACCCAACAATGATAAAAAAAGCAGTTGCTATTATTAAAAATTCAAAAAATATAGTGGTATGTACGGGTGGTGGGGTAATAAATTCTAATGCCTTCTTTGAAGTGGAAAAACTTGTCAATGAAACCCACGCCTATGTGGTGTCAACCTTAATGGGATTAGGTTCATATCCAGGTAATAATAAAAATTTTCTAGGAATGCTTGGAACCTACGGAAATAGATCGGCAAATGAAGCGGTGCAATCTTGCGATTGTTTGATAGCCTTAGGAATGAGATTTGATGATAGAGCTGTAGGTAATCCTGTTAAATTTGCACCTAATGCTAAAATAATTCATATAGATATTGACCCAGCAGAGATAGGTAAGAATATGCCTATCGAGCTTCCTATCGTAGGTGATATAAAAACCATTTTAAATCAGATGCTAAAATTGCTTAATGAGGAAGCCTTTAATCTGACAGGGAACAAAGTTTTTAATAAGATAGAAACAAAAATAAAAGAAGGATTAAATGCTCCTTGGATTCTCAACAAAATTCAAGAAAAAGTTACTAAGGACACTATTGTTACAACCGATGTAGGACAGCACCAAATGTGGGTTGCAAAATGCTACTCCTTTAATAAGCCAAGAACATTAATCTCATCAGGGGGACTTGGTACAATGGGTTATGGTATACCTGCTGCCATAGGTGCTCAACTAGCAAAGCCTGATAATCTCGTTATTACTATCACAGGAGATGCAAGCTTTCAAATGGGAATGAATGAATTGGGTACTATTGCTGAGCTAGAGCTTCCGATTAAAATCATAATTTTTAACAATAAAGCATTGGGGATGGTACGACAATTGCAACACCACTATTGTAATAAAAGGTATAATAATATCAGTTTTGAAAAATCAATTGATTTCGTGTCTTTGGCAAGAGCCTTTGGAGCCAAGGGGTATCGCATTGACAATGTCGCAGAAGCTGATTTGATTCTTGATGAAGCATTAAAAAACAATTCCTTTTCTATCATTGAGTGTACCATGGATTCGAGGGAGTTGGTTTATCCGGTAGTTTTATCAGGAGATGGCCTCGAAGTTATGACTGAAGATATATAAAGAAAACTTAGTTCAGATGGAGTTTTTACTCCACCTGAACTAAGTTTTCTTTATGAGGTTCTTTACTTTCATACTGATATTAATTCATTGAACCATTACCGATAGTTATTTCTAGAAAACCAAAATAGAAACAAAATAAGAAATGAATGGTCAAAATAAAGAACAAATTAAGGAACGATATATATGATGTGGAAAAAAACCTTGATTTATACCTTGGTGCTATGATAGAATTTGGCTAGAAAATTCTAAATGTTTTCAACTAACTTGTCAACGACAAGGGCAAACCATCCGAAAGGGTGGGACGCAAAGCCAAAGGGCCTTTC
>JAGXRU010000019.1 GCA_018335765.1 Alkaliphilus sp. | reverse complement strand
GGAGGCTTCCGATACATATCCTAAAACCGTCACTTCAGATTGCAGATAAGATTTTAACTGACCGTCTTCTTCATAATGATTTTGATAGTTAATAGCACCCAAAAAAAACATTATACAGGTAATGGAAATAAAAAGATATTTGTTTTTTAGTATAATAATTAGCATGAATGCTCCAAGACAAAATAGAATGCTAAAAAAAAGCAAATTTTCAGATAAGTTGATATTATACTGGACAATAATTCCCAGAATATAAAAAATGCTAAATAGCAGAACAGGTCTTCTCTCCATAACCACTTTCCTTCTTATGCCATTTATTAAGGATATATAGTGATTCTACGCATTAATGATATTTCCTTTTCAATAATAGAATATCCTTTAATTTGCGGCAAAAAAAAGACATATTCAATTTGAATACGTCACATTTGATATGAATGATTGACTAAAGATTATACATTATAGGTTTTCATTTCTTTGGCTAATTCTAAATCTCCTTTAAAGACGGTTTTAGCTTCATTATAAATATCATCCAATTTATACTCTGGCCAAAAATGAGTCAGCACCATTTTTTTTACTTTGCTTTGAGTCCCTATCAGACCCGCTTCTTTAGCTGATAAATGAGGAGTGGAATGTATTTTATCTTTTTCAAGCACTCCTGCTTCACACAAAAACAGGTCAGCATCCTTAGATAAATCAAATATTGCCTTGCAATATTTGGTATCACCTGAATATACAAATTTTTTCCCTTCCCCAATTATTTCAAGCCCATAACAGGGGATAGGATGATCCATTAACATAAATCCGATTGTCAGATTTTTATAAATAAACTTCAAATTATCCTCTATTTTATGTAATTCAAAAGCATCTTGGAATTGTAGCCTTTCAAAATCTTCCACAGGAAATCCTGGTGCATATAATGGTATTGTTTTTTTTGTTGTTCCCTTAATAACTTGAATTCCTAAAGCGTATTTTAATACCAAAGCATCGGAAATATGGTCACTATGCAAATGACTTAATATAATCAGATCTAAATCTAAGAAGCTGGTAATTTGTTGCAGTCTGCTTAATGTTCCATTGCCACAGTCTATTAAGACTTTGACTTCTCCGCTCTCCAATAAATATCCTGAACAAGCTCCTCCTGCTCCTGGATAGGGTCCAGCGTTACCTAAAACAGTTATTTTCATAACACGGCACTCTCCTTTCACATGTAAATTTACCCACCTAAATCCATTTTAATTTATTTTTTTTGAAATTAATAGTTTTTTAGAAAATATAAATGGCTCCCTTTAACAAGAAAGCCATTTATATTATTTATTTTCGTTCCTATACTTCGAAAAACTCACTCTATCGAGTGCCAGCATCAAAGGCATTGCAAGAATACCTCCACCTATAGCCTGAGTTATATTACCAATTATACCTAGTACAGCAGTTCCAAATCCATATAACATACTTTCATAAGCGAGATAGCCTAAAACCATTATTGTTCCTCCAAATAAAACCGCAACACCAAAAGTAATGATTTTTTTAATAATAGATGCATTTTCGGTAATAATTTTATGATAAATATATCCAACAACAAATGCATTCAATCCTTTTATTACAAAAGTAGCTGGAGCGTATATTGCGTAGCCTGAGAATAAGTCAGCCAGCATGGATCCTATAGCAGCTGCAAAACTTCCTATAACAGGACCTAATATTATTCCACTTAGATAAACCATACTATCACCAATATGAATATATCCTTTTGTAGGTGTAGGGACTTGAATCAACATGGTTCCAACCAATACCAATGCAGCCATCAACCCTGCCATTGATAATTGTTTAATATTAATTTTATACATTGTGTCGTTCCTCCTCTGAATTGTATCGTTATGTGCTTTTAAATATTATTATAACATCATATTGTACCTATGTAAACACTCGTGATTTTCACCACTAAAAGAAAATAGAGTGCATTGTAGTGGTACAATGCACTCTATTTTCTTTTAGTGATCGATTTAGTCCCTGAAAATAAACCTGATGCACTTAATCCTAACGCCGATCCAACTATAAATAATTCTTTCATTTCATTGGGTGAAACATAAATATAAGCAAAAACTAATCCCAATATCCACGAAAAAATAGCTGCATATTTTTTGGGCAATCCAAATCTTTTTGCCAACTCAGTTATGCCTATAATTAATGGTACTATCAATGCATCATAATACAAGCATATTCCCCCCCATTTTTCTATATTATATGGTGAGTTTATGGTTAATTATTACATAATATTTAAGCCCCGATCCATTTTTTTAATTTTTTCATATCCTTTATACTAATACTCTTACCTTTTATTTCAATCACATTATCCTTTTTTAATTGACTTAATGCCCTGCTAACCGTTTCTCTCGCTGTTCCAATTATATTTGCAAGTTCCTGTCTGGATATTGGTAACTGAAGTTCAATAATTCCATTCTTTTCTTTTCCGTGCTCTTGGGCTAATTTAATCAAAACCTGAGCTGTACGCACATGTGTATCATTCAAAGCCATATGCTTTAATTTTTCCTGAGAGTCAAATAATCTTTTGCTTAAGATTTTAATATACTCTAGACCCAACTCGGAATTTTTCCTTACTTTTTCTTCCATCTTTTCATTTAATATCATCCAAACAGTGGCATCTTCAATTACTTCAGCGGTGGCAGGGTAATTCACATCATTAAATAGCGTTACCTCCGCAAAAACATCTCCTATTCCATAAATATTTAAAATTAACTCTCTGCCATCGCTGGAAAGTTTAGAAATTTTGATTTTCCCAGTTTTAATGAAAAAAACAGCCTCTCCTTTTTCTCCTTCCATGAAAATAATAGTGCTTTTTTTGAAATTTTTTTCTATGACTATTTCAGAAATCTCCTGCAAAAAATGATCATTGAGTTGAGCGAAGATTGGAAAATGCTTTAATAATTCAAATTGTTTATTCATCTTTTGACTTCCTCCAAATATACGTTATACTACATCATCAGCCTATTCCTACATACTATCTTCTCATATGCTTCCTCATTTTTTCTATCGCTTCATGTACTGGTTTATAGTCTGGAATCATCTTTCTAGCTCTATATAGGTGCCATTTTGCTTTTTCATATTGGTTGGTGTATAAATAAATCAAACCTATATTATAATGGCCAAATCCATCTTGAGGATACAGGTTTACCATTTTTTCTGCATAATATTTAGCGATATGGTATTTTTTGAAATTTTCTCCATAAATTTTAGACAGATTCAATAGTGCTCCTGGATCACTATCATTTATCCTCAACAACTTTTTATAGCTTCTAATGGCCTCATTGTATTGTTTTAATTGTTGATAACATACACCAAGCCCGTAGTAAATATCCTGCTCTATTTCACCCACATCCTCTGAATTCAAGATAAGGGCCTTCTCATAGCTGACAATAGCGAGTACGATATTATTTAGTTCAAAAAAACTATCCCCCATAAGCTTCCAATAGGTTGATTTTTCAGGCTGTTTTCTTACTAGACTCTTTAAATGTTCCAGTGCATCCTGATAGTATTTGCCACGGAAATATGCTGTTAGAATATTGTTATTTAAATATTCATCATCTTCATCAATCATTAATCCCAGATGACATGCGTCTATAGCTTCATCAAATAATCCATTCAACAAAAGAAAACTGCTCATATTCAGATATGGCTCAATTGATTTTGGATTGAGAGTAGATTGTATCTGTAGACATCTGATACTCTTAGATAATTCTCCTATTGCTTCATAGTAATAGGCCAATTCTTCAAAAATGTAGTATCGCTTGTATTTCTTTAAAAAATAAGGGTTGTTTTTATAAATAAATAATACTGCTATATATGCGACATCGACTCTTGCATCTTGAAGATGAAGTTGAACTTCCTTATGAAAAACATTCCATGCTTTTGAATAATACCCTTCTTTTCCCAGACTATATTTTTGTCTCCATTTTTCCTCCATAATTCTTGGCGAAGACACTACTTCTGGAAAAAAGAGATGCTTTTCAAACCAATAAGCCGGGATTTTTTCTTGCATTCTTTTCAAAAATTCCTCTGCGTCCTCCGTATCACTCCATTCTATACTTGCCCAATATCCAGGTATTTGCTGATAAATATTCCTAAAAGTTATTTTTTTAAATTTATGCGACTCTTTCGTTGCAAAATCATCTGACCTATCAATTGCTAACAGTGCTTTTATATATTCATCCCTAAGAAACTCTGTAGGGAAAAACAAGTTTACTACATTCATATATAGCCCTCCTTTCGTTTAGGGACTATAATAAGTCTTGAGATA
>JAGXRU010000018.1 GCA_018335765.1 Alkaliphilus sp. | reverse complement strand
TGGCATGTGGAGGATAAAAATCTTATTCGCACTAAGATGACCTTATCCCAAAACAAGCTTTCGAAGGATGAGCGAAAGGATAATGTGAAAAATGCATTTTTATTAACAAAAAAAGAAGAGCTCACCGGTAAAAATATTTTGTTGGTTGACGATATATATACTACCGGGAGTACCTTTAATGCGTGTTGTAAGGAATTGCAAAAGGCAAAACCAAAGGCCATACATGTGATAACCTTTACAACCGGAAGAAATGTGTAGGTGAACTACCCACTACCCTAAAGGGATAGTGGCTTCTGAAAACTTCTGATTATATGGGGGGTAAATTTATGGATTTTAAAAATTGCAAAGAATGCGGGAAGGTATTCCAATCCAATACTTTCGCCAGAATTTGTCAAAAATGCCAGAAAAGTGACGAAGAAAGATATGCGAAGGTTAAGGAATACATTTATGACAATCGAGGGGCAGATATAAATGAAGTATCGGATAAAACCGGTGTTTCAGTTGACAAGGTATTGCGCTATCTAAGGGAAGGAAGACTTGAGATCATAGGCGGAGGTTCTTTGATATTGGATTGCGAGCGATGCAGCAGGAGTATATCTACAGGGAGGTTTTGCGAAAGCTGTGCAAAGGAAATAGATAGAGAGTTGAAAAAAGGTTTTAATGAACCTGATAAAGCGAAACAGAGAATGTATACTGCCGACATGGTGAAAAAAAATAAAAATTAGTGAAAGAGATGTAAACTATCACCCCGTTTATGCCGATAATGATATTAGAATCGGATAAGCGGGGTGTTTTATTATGAAGATAACAAATAATCCAAACATCCAAAAAATACTGGGTGTATATAGAACCAATACGGAGGGCGTGCAGAAAACTTCCAAAGTCAGCCAAGACAAAGTAGAGATTTCAGACAAGGCAAAGGACTTTCAATTTGCGATGAATGCCTATAAAAATCTGCCGGAGGTAAGAAAAGAGAAAATAGATGAAATAAACAAAAAAATACAATCCGGGTCATATAATCCTTCAGGGGAAGAAATTGTTAATAGTATGTTCGATAGAAAAATCTAACAGGTAGTGAGTTGAGGGTATATTTGCCTTCAATTTCTTTGTATAGGGGGGATTGTATATGTCTAAGTCCGTGGAACAATTAATATTGGTGCTGACTAAGGAGTGCGAAGCTTTTAGGGATTATTTAGCCTTGGCTAAGAAAAAAAAGGATATCATCATTAGCGGCCATGTAAAGGAGCTAGACAATATTACTAAAATCGAGCAGGATATGATAATAACAATGGGTAAAATAGGTCAGTTGCGTACGAATATCATAGGCAATTTACTGAAAGAGCTAAATATTGAATCTGTGGAAACTCTTTCGGAATTAGCCGGTTACCTTGAGGAAAGCTGGAAAAGCAAAGTCATGTCAGCAAAGGAGAATCTTGAGCAAGCTGTTCGTGAAGTCAAGGAATTAAATGAACTAAACGGAAGCTTGATTAAACAGTCCTTGGATTATATAGATTTCAACATGAATCTTATGCTAAAATTTGAAACAAAAGGCAGTACTTATGGCAGTAAGGCGGATGAAAAAGAGATAAAGCAACGAAGCACAGTATTTGACGTGAAAATATAACTAAATCGTTGAATGACGGGCAAAGCCCTTATTGAAGGTGGGATGAAAATGAGTGGGACTTTTTTTGGATTCAATATAGCAAGATCAGGATTATTTGCCAGTCAGAGGGCATTGCACGTGACGGGTCATAACATTGCCAATGCCAACACCCCAGGATTTTCTAGGCAGAGGCTGGAGATTGTTCAGTCTAACCCTATGAACATGACAGGAGGGCAGGGTATGCTTGGTTCCGGTGTAGATACCCAAAGCATATCCAATATCCGTGACCAATTTCTTGACTTTAAATTCAGAGGTGAAAATCAAGCCTTTGGAGAATGGAATGCGAGAACAGAGGTTTTAGGAACTATAGAATCGATTATGAACGAACCCTCTGATTCGGGAATCAGGACAGCAATGGATGAATTTTTTTCCTCGTTGCAGGAGCTGAGTACAAAACCGGAAGACTTAACAGTAAGGGCATTGGTACGAGAGCGTGGGATTGCATTGGCTAAAACCGTTAACCACATGGGAGCCCAGTTGGAAAAGTTGCAGAAAGACTTGGATTTTCAAATAAAAACTGTTGTGGGAGAAATAAATGGCTATGCAGACCAGTTGGCTGATCTAAACAACCAAATATTCAAATTTGAGCTTGGAGGCAATAAGGCAAACGATTTGAGAGATCAAAGAAACCTCGTCTTAGACAAGCTTTCTAAACATATAAATATTGATTCCTTTGAAGACAGCCAAGGAAGAATGCAGGTTTTGGTTCAGGGAAAGCAATTAGTATCGCATATCAAGGCACATCATTTGGAAACGAAAATGAGGCTTCAAGGTGCGAAACTAAATCAATCAGATGTGGAAAACCTCTCGGATGTGGTTTGGGCTGACGGATCAAGCTTTTCGGTCAATGGAGGTTCCCTCAAGGGGTTTTTGGATATGAGAGATGGGTTAAGAGAAAATGCCAAGGGTGTTCCATACTATATGGAGCAGTTAAATCATTTCTCTAAAACCTTCGCAGTGCAATTTAATATGCTTCATAGAGATGGTCATGGCATGAATGGTGCCAAGGGAATAGATTTCTTTGAGATGGACAAAAGGCAGATATTTGATATTACATCAGAGGTGAGGTCAATCATGACAGGACCTCCTGCATTATCAGAAGCTGAAGCCATTAAGAGCCTTGAAAGGCTTGGTGGCAATTCATTGGAAGCGAAGCTGGGATTAGGAATAAATTATGATTCTATATCAATCGTTAAATTTACCCAAAACGGTCAACAAAAGTATTACTTAGCTCCTAAAATTACAGCTACAACGTTGAAAATATCAAGTGCCGTAGATAGTGACTTAAATGCCATAGCGGCAAGCAGAACATTTGCAGGCTTGCCCGGAGACGGAGGCAATGCTCTGCGGTTGAATCAGCTCAAAAATGATGGAAATATGTTTGACTGGGGAAAACCTGAGGATTTTATGAAATCTTTGATTTCCAACCTAGGAGTAGACTCTCAGCAAGCCATCAGAATTTCTGGAAATCAAGAACTTTTATTGGATCAGATAGATACCAGAAGGCAGTCGGCATCAGGGGTATCTCTTGATGAAGAAATGTCTAACATGGTAAGGTTCCAACATTCCTATAATGCCAACGCAAGAATGATCACCACAATTGACGAAATGATTGATGTGTTAATCAACAGGATGGGATTAGTGGGACGATAGGTGCTAGATTGGGTGTTGACGGTTGATATTTAATTAG
>JAGXRU010000017.1 GCA_018335765.1 Alkaliphilus sp. | reverse complement strand
GCCAAGACCATGGGGGCAAATTCGAATGAAATCTATTTTACTTCAGGAGGATCAGAAGCAGACAACTGGGCTATTAAAGGTGTCGCTTATGCTAACAAGGATAAGGGGAATCATATTATAACTTCTAAGATAGAACATCATGCAATCCTGCATACCTGTGAGTATTTAGAAAAAGATGGTTTTGAAGTTACTTACTTAGACGTAGATGAATATGGAATGATCAGTCCAGATGATCTTGAAAAAGCCATATCAGATAGAACCATACTTATTACCTTGATGTATGCGAACAATGAAATAGGAACCATTCTACCCATAAAAGAACTCAGTAGCATAGCAAAGAAAAAAGGCATCATTTTTCATACAGATGCTGTACAAGCATTTGGAAATATAAAAATAGATGTAAATGAACTAGGAATTGATTTAATGTCAATTTCTTCCCATAAGATATACGGCCCCAAGGGAATCGGTGTATTATATATTAAAAAGGGTACTAAAATTATTTCCTTTATGCATGGAGGATCCCAAGAAAAAAGAAGAAGGGCTGGCACCGAAAACGTTCCTGGAATAGTGGGTTTTGGGAAAGCTGCTGAAATAGCTGCAGAAAACCTTGATAACCATATTTCAACCCTGACAACACTACGAGACAAATTAATTAAAGGCGTTATGGAAACAATTCCAAATGTAAGGTTAAATGGTCATCCTCAATTCAGATTACCCGGTAATGCAAATTTCTGTTTTGAATTTATTGAAGGGGAATCATTATTATTAAGCTTAGATCTAGTAGGGATATCTGGATCAAGCGGATCTGCCTGTACATCAGGATCGTTAGATCCATCACATGTTCTAATGTCTTTGGGATTACCTCATATTATTGCACATGGATCATTAAGACTTACTGTAGGAGATTTTACAACCGAAGGAGATATAGATTATATTCTTGAAAAGCTACCCCAAATAGTTGATAAATTAAGGCAAATGTCACCACTGTATATAAAGACGAAGGGAGACCAATAATATGTATACAGAAAAAGTAATGGATCATTTTATGAATCCTCGTAATGTCGGTGAGATAGAAAACGCTGATGGTATTGGGGAAGTAGGCAATGCAAAATGTGGAGATATCATGAAAATGTATTTAAAAATCGAAAATGATGTTATTGTTAATGTAAAATTTAAAACATTTGGTTGTGGATCAGCCATAGCTTCCTCTAGTATTGCCACAGAGATGATTATGGGAAAAACGATATATGAAGCACTTCAATTGACCAATAAAGCTGTTGTTGAAGCCTTAAATGGTCTACCTGCACAAAAAATGCACTGTTCTGTTTTAGCGGAACAAGCAATAAAATCTGCATTATTGGATTATGCTAACAAAAAAAATATAGATTTAAAAGGACTTGAAGATTTTAATCCACATGCTGATCATCATGATCACGATGATGAAGCTCCAGAATAAAACCCAGAATAACCTGGGTTTTTATTTTTGCATATAAAAACAGAAATTTATACCATAATTGAGCATGATTAACCTTCTTATGATCTGAATTAATTTTATTGTATAGTGGTAAACTATATAGCACGCTAATTACTATTCAAAAAAGTGGTGAATAAACATGATTAAGAAAGCAAGTGAAATCATAGGTTTACCTATAATCTGCCTGAACGAAAATTGTAAATTCATGGAAATTAAGGATCTGATCTATAGCCAAAGCAAATATAAAATAGAAGCTCTCGTTATACAAGAAGGAAAATATTTTCAAGATAGAAAAGCAATTATTTTTCAAGATGTAATAAAGTTTGAAGAAAATTCAATAATAATATTAAACAAAGATTCTATTCAAAGCGTTAAGAATAACTCAAACATTTGTGATGAATCATCTGTAATTGAGGATTTATTTGGCATAGAAGTAACAGTTGAAGGAGGATTCAATATTGGGTTAGTACAGGATATTACTTTTGAGACACTGTCAGGGAAATTAGAGCATTTAGTCGTTACAGAAGGCATTTTTGATGATTTGATAGAGGGAAGACCCTTGATACCTATTGAAAACCCTTTGTATATGAATCAAAATTCTCTTATTATCAGCTCAAATTCTTCTGAAAAGATTATTTACAATACTGGAGGCTTAAAAAGAATATTGTCTATGGAATGATATTCATAAGTCGGCTGGGAGGCTAAAATTAGTAAAAGGTGGAAATTGAAATGGGTAGTATAATTAACATTTTTGGTAATATTGATTCTAATCCTATTCTTTTTATAGTTATGCTACTCACCATTGCTATATACTTTAATTTACTATTACTATTGAGCTTTGGAACATATTATATGGTTCATTTTTCCAATAAATACGTGGATCAAAACAGAAGAATTAGACTTGGCAAAAAACATATTTTTTTTATACTACTGACTGTCGCACTTATAGTAATATTTGTAACAATTTATCATTTTCGAGACTTAATATGGTGGCTTTTAAGACCGGTACTTTGGGCAATAATTTTTAGCTATCTGCTAAATCCCGCAGTACATATTTTAGGTAAAAGAGGAATTTCAAGGTTGTGGAGTGTTATCATGATTTTTACATTTATTGCAACCATTGTATCTGTACTATTCATTACAATAACACCCATATTGATAAATGAAATCAAGAACCTCGTGGAATTATTGCCTAAATATACCATTGAAGCTAGTGAGTTTATAACTAGAATGTACGAAAAAGTTGAGCAATTGGATAATCTTTCTCCACAGATGTCAGCGATAAGAGACCCTATAGACGAATACCTAGTAAATATACAAAATAAGATTATCGCTACCATCAATGAAATGACAAGAAGGATATTCGACACCCTTTCCAATGTTATCACCATAATATTAATACCCATATATTCTTTCTATTTTTTGAAAGACGGCATCCATTTTAAGAAAAAATTTACTTTAATGATACCCAAGCTATTTCGACAGGAATTTCTTGAAATTGCCAAGGACATTGACAAGCTTTTAAGTAAATTTATTAGAGGACAATTAGTAGTTGCCTCATGCGTGGGTATTTTATGTATGATAGCATTGTTTATTATAAGAGTGGACTTTGCAATTCTTATTGGGATGATAGCTGGTATATCAAATATTATTCCATACATAGGACCCATCATTGGTGCTATCCCAGGGGTTATCATAGCTCTGTTGGATGAACCATCAAAGGCAATATGGGTACTCATAGCTTTTATAATCATTCAGCAGTTTGAGAGTGCCGTACTATCGCCTAAAATTGTTGGTGAAAGTGTAGGTCTTAACCCCATCATCATCATCATAACACTTTTTTTAGGAAATGAACTCTATGGGGTAGCAGGAATGATCTTTGGTGTGCCGATGGTGGCAAGCATTAAAATTATATTTAAGCATATTGCTGCTTACGTAATTGAAGGAGAATAGATAACATAGAGAAATGAAAAAAATGACGGAAATTCTATTGCAAATTGACAAAAAGTAGTAATACTATTATAATTAGTACAAGTTATTCTTGAATATCAACCTTGAAATCAATAGATGTTGACGGCTGACAACAGTTATTATGTGTATCATTAAATTATAATGAGTGATTATGTTTTGGGTAAGTAGGGTGGTGCCGCGAGATTACTCTAGTCCTTATGTTAGGGACAAGAGTTTATTTTTTGATAAGAAAATGGAGGTGGATAATATGGAAAAATTTGGTTTAAATGTTATTCGTAAAATGTTTTATAGTTTTTTTGAAGAAAAGGGTCATTTGGCAAGACAAAGTTATTCTTTAGTACCAAATAATGATAAAAGTCTACTGCTAGTCAATTCAGGAATGGCACCTTTGAAGCCATATTTTGTAGGAATTGATATGCCCCCCAAGCAAAGAATGGTAACCTGTCAAAAATGTATTAGAACAGGTGATATTGAAAACGTTGGAAAAACAGCAAGACATGCTACTTTTTTCGAAATGCTTGGCAATTTCTCTTTTGGGGATTACTTTAAAAAAGAAGCTATCGAATGGAGCTGGGAATTCTCAACAGAATATCTTAAAATGCCTGAAGATAAACTTTGGATCACCATATATGAAAATGATGATGATGCCTATGAAATATGGAATAAAGACATGAAAATACCAGCTGAAAAAATAGTCAGATTAGGCAAGGCTGATAATTTTTGGGAGATAGGCTTAGGTCCCTGTGGTCCATGTTCAGAAATCTACTATGACAGAGGAGAAAAACACGGTTGTAGTAATGAACATTGTAAACCTGGGTGTGATTGTGATAGATATGTAGAGTTTTGGAATCTGGTTTTTACTCAATTTGATAAGGATGAAGAGGGTAACTATAGTCCTTTACCTAAGCCAAATATAGACACAGGTATGGGCTTAGAGAGGGTTGCCTGTATATTGCAGGAGGTTAATTCAATTTTTGAGGTAGATACCGTAAAAACTATTTTAGATGAGGTTG
>JAGXRU010000016.1 GCA_018335765.1 Alkaliphilus sp. | reverse complement strand
TACCTGCGTTATTTATATTGGCTGGTGTTATTACATTAGGACTCTCAATATTTTTCCAAGAATTTAATTTTTTGAGAGTTTTTTTATGGACACTTATTGGATGTTTTTCACATACGTTTTTTGATGTGTTAAATTCCTATGGTGCCAAGTTATTCATGCCATTTTCAAAGAAAAAGTCTATGGTAGGGATATTGATGTTGTATGATCCGGTTGTAACTATTCTCTGCACCTTGCTGATTTTTGTTGGCGAAAAAACTCTAATATTTAATGCAGGAGTTATCTTATCATTTATTTTGTATATCATCGTTAGATTATATATGAAGCATTATGTAAGTGCTTTAATAAATGAAATGTACTCAAAAAACTTTGAGATTTATGAAATTAGTGTTCTTCCTTCACTTATAGCGTTCCATAAATGGGATTTTATTGTAAATACTGAAGAATACCATTTAGTAGGTCAGGTAAATATTATTACTAGACGCGTATTAGAAAGAAAAAGATTAAAGAAATCGGATGACAGGTTTAAGGAAATGTTTGATGAAACCAATATTGGTAGATATTTCAAAGATTTTACACCAATATATCATATTGTTCAATTTGAACATATGGATACTATTATTTTGAAATCCATAGACTTGAGATATTATCTGAATAATAATTTTATGCATCACGCTACTGCAATTTATGATAAAGAGAATAATGTTATTGAGTCTTTTTTTCATCCGTATAATATTAATAAAAATATACCAGTTTTAGAAGCTGAATTGTGATTATAGTATTTGTAATTGAGAAAATTAAGCATAAATTAAAGAGAGAACAACGGAGAATAAACAAGTAGAGAGGGCTACACTTTTACCCTCTCTACTTGTTTATTCATAATTAAATAAGGTATAGTATAATTGAAATATGAATCTATAATTGGGAACTTTTTTTAAAATTTTACGTCAGACTTAGGATGACGTTTTGAAAGGAGGTAAATTTAAGTGAATGATAGGGAAAAGAGCTTGATTGAAGAGTGTAAGCAGGGGGACATTGAAAGCTTTGAATTACTTATAAAAGATCATCAACAGATGGCCTTTAATATTGCTTACAGGATGCTAGGAAATATTGAAGATGCAAGAGATGCCTCTCAAGATGCATTCATTAAAATTTTTAAAAACATTAAAAACTTCAAAGGGGACAGCAGTTTTTCCACATGGATGTATCGAATAGTTTCTAATACATGTCTAGATGAATTAAGAAAAAAGAAAAAACATCATAATTATTCCTATGATAATCCCATCAAGACTGAGGATGGAGAAATGAGTAGAAATATTCCCACGGTTGAAAATACACCTGAAGAAATCATAAACAGGAAAGAATCACAGAAGTTAATTCAAAATGCCCTTAATAAATTAAGTGATCAAAATAAAGCAGTTATTGTATTAAGAGACATTAAAGGTTTTTCTTATGAACAGATCGGTGAAATTCTTAACTGTCCTGAAGGAACTGTAAAGTCTAGAATAAGTAGGGCGAGAGTGGCTTTGAAAACCATATTAGTAAAGGACATGGAACTTTTTAATAATGACTACGTCAAAATATAGAAAGGAGGGATTAAAATGAAATGCAATGATATACAAGAGCAGATATCTCTTTATATAGATAATATGTTAGATGACAATGACAAAGAAATTTTGATTAAGCATCTGGAAGAATGCAATCAATGTAGTGCTGAATATGATTCTTTAATAGCAATGATAAATATGTGTAGAGAACTACCAATGTTAGAACTTCCTGAGAATTACGAGATTGGTCTTAACAATAAATTAAAAACAGCTGAAGCTGAAAATGAGGAAAAAGTACAAATAACTACAATTGTGGAAAAAATCAAACAGAAAAACTGGAAGGTGTATGCTTCAATAGCTGCTGTGTTTATAGTATTTGTTATATCAGTAACAGGTTTAAACAGTGTTAAAACGAATGAAATAGATCCAGGATCTGAAATAGCTCATGATAATGCCATTATTTATGAGCAACCGACAGCTTCGCCGGAAGAGTCTAGATCTGACGGAAATATGCAATTCAGCAAATCTTCACAGGATAGTCCAGTGGTTGAAAATGAAATTGTGGGCAGGGGTTTAGAACCTAGCTCAGACATGATGGCCCCAGTTGATGCAGTTGAATCACAAGTAATCACGGATGGTAGAAAAGTTATAAAAAATGCATTCTTAAGTTTGGATATTGAAAATTATGATGAAAAATTTGAGAAGATTATTAATCTTGTAAATGCTTCTGGGGGATATGTAGAGCATTCAGACACGCAATACAGCCATTATGTCCCTGATAAGCCTGAAGAATCTCTCAAAATTGGGAGTATAACCGCTAGGGTTCCTGAGAATACATTTTTGTCTATAGTTGACCAAGTTAAAGGGGTAGGCATAGTTACAAATTTTGGGATGGGTGGTCAGGATATAACAATGCAGTATAGAGATACTGTAAATGAAGTTGAGAATTTGAAGATACAAGAAAAACGGCTTAGAGAAATTATGGAAAAAGCTGATAATGTCAAGGATATCTTAGAGGTTGAAAGGGAATTGTCAAGAGTAAGAGGAGATATTAACCGAATGACCGGAGATATAAAAAGATGGGACGATTTAGTGGGACTATCGACTATAAATATATCTTTAAATGAGATAATTCCTAAGGACAAGAAGATTGAACCAGTTAGTGATAATATCTGGGAAAAAGCAGGCAAAGGTTTTATTAGAACTATAAATGAAATGGTGAGCATGCTCGAAGTTGCCTTTGTAGGATTTGTTAGTATTCTACCTTTGTTATTACTGATGTTAGTAATTGGGACACCGACTATATTATTTATTAAAAAATTAAGAAGAAGGCAGTAACATATTGAACCGGAAAAATTAAAAGGATTTTACGACATAGCAGAAGAATATAGTATAATATATATTATTACTATATTCTTTTGTTATGTGGAACTATATAAAGAAAACTTAGTTCGGATGGAGTTTTTACTCCACCTGAACTCTAGTTGCACTTATTTCGAAGCTTGGCGGCACTTATCTCCCGCTTATATAAGCGGGAGTATTAGTAACGCCGCTGAGATAGATAGATTTTTAGAATACAAAGGTTGGAGGAGAGTATTTGATGGAAAACCCAAAAATAATTATTATTGATGGAAATAGCTTAATCAATAGAGCTTTTTACGCATTACCACTTCTATCAACTAAGGAAGGAATATATACTAATGCAGTTTATGGTTTTACAAATATGTTGTATAAAATCATTGAAGATTATGGTCCAAACTATATTACTGTAGCATTTGATAGAAAAGCACCTACCTTTAGGCATGTGGAATACGATGCTTATAAAGCTGGTAGAAAAAAAATGCCTGAGGAATTAGCACAACAGTTTCCGATATTGAAGGAAGTATTGGAAGCACTGAGAATCCACAAAATTGAAATAGATGGGTTTGAAGCCGATGACCTAATAGGCACTTTGGTTGAACATTCTGAAAATAAGGGTTTTAATTCAATAGTTGTAACAGGAGATAAGGATGCTTTGCAACTAGCTTCAAATATGACAAAAATACTTATTACAAAAAAAGGTATTAGTTCTTTAGATGTGTATGATACAAATGAAATAATCGAAAAATTAGGGATAACTCCTGATCAAATTATTGATTTAAAGGGTCTGATGGGTGATAAGTCTGACAATATACCGGGTGTACCGGGTATCGGTGAAAAAACAGCACTAAAATTGATTACAGAATTCAAATCAATTGAAAACATATTAAATAATCTTGATAAAGTACCCAATAAGAAAATGAGGGAAAAGCTAGAAGAACACGCAAGTCAAGCTCTACTAAGCAAGCGATTGGCAACGATTGTTAAGGATGTCCCTGTGGAAATAGATTTTGAGGAACTCCGATATAAACAGCCGGATTACCAAAGGCTTGTATCTATTTTCAATAAATTAGAATTTCACAGTCTATTACGAAAGATTA
>JAGXRU010000015.1 GCA_018335765.1 Alkaliphilus sp. | reverse complement strand
ATCATATCTGCGGCTCCTTCATCGGTAAACAGCTTTATATCCTCTAAGGTATTGCACCATTCATCTGCTACCAGCTCTACCCTTATTCCCTTTTCTTTTAATACCACCCTTAATCTTTTTAATGCCTTCCATTGTTCTTCCCTATCTTCTACGTCCATCGGCCCTTCTATCCTCAATTTCAAAGGATACGCCGCTTTTTCAAGCTGACTCAAATAATCAGCCATTTTTTCGGTGTTATTATCAAAGGCAAGCCCTATGGTTCCATATACGTCTAAGTGCAGTACCGGTAGAGAATCTTCTTCAGTCTTTAGCTCCATCACCCTTTTTTTAAGCCATAAAACATACTCCCTAAGCAGTTCTCCATTTTTGCCCAGCTTTTCTTCCACATTGTTTATCAGCCCATGAGGCAGAACATCCGCTCCTTTGATAATCATTTTATCAATATTGAGATACCTTTCATCCCCCGACTGCGTAAAAATAGGAATAGGCATAAATTCTACACCTGTTTCATATTCATCCTTTATGACTTCCGCCATAGTAACCTTTTTGATTTTTGCGACAGCATCAAGAATCGCCTGAGTCACACCATATCTGATAGCCGTATGCAGACGTCTTCCATCTACATACATAAGATCAATCTCCTCCGCAAGCTCTTTGAAGCTTGTAACTTCCCTGTCTACAAGCCTTGAAGCTATATGTTCCTGTATTATAGGAATAAAGTCCTCCGCCAAAAAGAGCGGATCTCTGCCACCGGCTCCGGAATATTGCACAGCTGCACAATCTCCATAAGCGACCTGACCATCTTCTAAAATAAACATAACTGAAATGGATTCCCCAGCCTGCCTTATATTTTTAAAGCCCTCCGTCATAGGCTCTCCTATATAGGTAAAGCCGTCCAACTTTGCACCCTTTTTTATGGAACGTTGATCATCAAAATAAAAGCCTGTGCGTCCTGATGAACATATTACATTTTTAATCTTCATTATTAATCCTCCTAATTGTATTTTTATAGGCAACGACGAGGGGGGTCATTGCCTATAAAAACAACTTCTATTATTCTATATTTTTAATCCTTAATTTTTAATTCTTAATCCTTAATTTTTAATTCCTACTTCTCACCAATCTATCTATTTAGTATAAATTTATGCAGGCCTTCCAACCAGCACCCCATTGCTGATAGCATAAATATCATCCACAACCATCTGGAAGCTTTCAGGTCTATTTTCATACCTAGCTCTTTCTGCGAATTTAGCTTTGTTGAAATCTATTATTTCTTTTGTAAACGGCATGTTCCCAAACTCTAGGAATCTCACTGCACCGTTATTGTCTCTTGCAGGAAGTACCTTGCCTGCATTGTATTTGCTCGGTGCAAAAGGAACATCTAACACTCCTGCCGCAAAGGCTCTGACGGTACCCTTAGCTAAATCTCCTTCTCCTAATTCGAATACCTTATCGAGTATACAGGTAGTTTCTGCTCTGATTATTTTTATTTCGTCCATCAAATCCATTGAAATTTGAAGCTTCTGCCCTTGCAGTAAGGTCAGGATTTGCTTAGTGGTCTTTATTCCCTGTGCATTTGCCTCCTTAGTTGGTATACCTATAGCCTCATGAGGAGTCTTTACAATAACCTTTGTTGCTCCACCCAAAACCGCTGTTGATGCACCCCACGAAATCACTCCGAAGGCTTTTGCTTCATCTTGCGGGAAACCACCCATCCACTGATGGAAAACTGTAGTAAGCTCTACATTATAGCCATAAATTTTAAAATATTCCATAGCCATACCTTCAAGGGTTTTCATCGCCGCCACATCCTGCACCAGGTTCCCGCACTGCCCATAGCCTAGCGTTATGTTCTTTACACCCTGCTCAGCCGCCAAAAGACCTTCAATGATTGCCACCGCATTTGACACGCTCGGTGGAACAAGGGTTCCGGTTAAAGGACCAAAGGGTTCTCTGTTTATATTAACGCCATTTTCTTCATAATATCCTACCAACCGGTCGCAATACTGCCAGTCTAGGATGGTCTTTTCGATTGATGCACTCTTTGCATAAGGTATGTTATAGGAAATACCTCCGCCCTCGTTTGAAGTCCAACCGGCAGCATGTATTATTTCAGCCAGCAGTCTTCCATCCGGTGTGCCATGTCTTGCCTGTAACGGCAAATTTACTGATTCAAACACTCTCTTGCAGTTTGCGACTCCATAATTTACTGCAGGAAAGCCATTGAGCATTGAACGGCCCGCTTGCTTGCTTTCTTCTATTCCAATTTCACACGCACTGTAGCGGTTCTGTCTTGTGTAGCTGTCTATTGTCGAAGGCAGAAGGTCTGCCCCTCCTTCATCTTGCAGATACTGCAAAAGTTTGATATGTTCATCCAGCAGTGCTACTCCTGCCCTTGGCTGTGCTAATGTTATACCCTCCTGTTTTGCGTTTCTCAACTTTGCACTAAAGTTTTTTGACTCGGGTACCTTTTTTTGATATTCTATAGCATCCTGAAGATTGATATTTTTGCCTGTTGACCATTGCTTCAATACTTCTTCTCTTGTATTAAAAAAGCTTTCTTCTGTCCATTTTTTATTTCTTAATTCCATCTTTACACCTCCAAAATTAGCTGATCGATATCATGTATTTTTTCATTATTCTAATGGCTACATCAGGATATTTTTCTGCCAGCAACCCCATAGCGGAAAATATATATTCCTTGTCTATTAAAATATTAGGATTCATCGGTTTTAAAGAGCTTGTATTCTCCATATCATACAAACCTGCTTTTAAAATTCTTGCAGGATTTTCGCTATGTACAAGAACGCCTCCTGTACCAATAAGGTTTTTTGTATTTAATAAGTCCTTTCCTGTTTGAACATACATGGCACCCATTGGTGTGTAAACATTTTCTATAAAGCCTGAATGTCTTTCCATTGCAATATCAACAGCAGTAAGACTGAGCGCCTCATCGAATTCAACCTCTTCCTTTGTCTTTGAAATATAGTTGATATTTTCTGACAGGTGTCTGCATCTGCTTTCCACATCAAATAAGGTATCGCAATATTTCTTTATGCGTTTTGTGCTTGCAGTCTCCCACAAGGAAAAGGCACTTACCCTCATACCTAAATCTCCCTCAACAGTCCTTTTAGCATATGGCTCCTGCAATCCCCTTATTACCACTGATGGCTTTGATGGTTCACCTTTTGTTATAGAATGCACATCCGTAGTAGCACCGCCGATATCGACAACTATCAGCTCTCCTATCCCATCTTCCTTGTCAGTGCCGTCTGCAAGAACCTGTGCCGCTTTGAGCACTGCCGCAGGAGTAGGCATCAATATTTTGTTAATGTAATTCTCAACATTTTTCATTCCTTTTGCCTCTACAATCTTTTGCATGAAAACTTCACGAATTACCTCTTTTGCCGGCTCAACATTTAGTACGTTCAGCCTTGGCATTACATTTTCAGTGATTTTATGATAAATTCCATTGGCCTCGAATATTTCAGTGATCGTATCCACAGCATTTTTGTTGCCTGCAACAATTATAGGGACGTTTTTAATATTTTCAGCAATCATCCTCGAATTGTGAATGATACATTCCTTGTTGCCTCCATCCGTTCCACCTGACAGTAAAATTATTTCCGGTTTTAAAGATGCAATTTCTTTTATTTCTGATTTTGTCAGTTCAAAGCTATAAACACCGGTTACTCTGGCGCCCGCTCCAAGAGCAGCTCTTTTTGCCGCTTCGGCTGTAAGATCAGGCACAAGTCCGATGGTAATCATCTTAAGTCCACCGGCTGCACTGCTGCAAGCAAACTTGTCAACAAATTCAACCTCTATACCTTTTAATTTATCTTCAACCTGTATAAAAGCATTATTAAAACCATGCATTATGTC
>JAGXRU010000014.1 GCA_018335765.1 Alkaliphilus sp. | reverse complement strand
CTGAGATAAAACATTTTAGACTCCTATTCATTTAGTTTGTTCCAGGTAATTTAATCCATTTTGCAATAATTATTGCATTGTGATAATTATTAGTGATATAGTAAAAAACATAGGATGAGCTTGGACAAATTATTCTCCGAATTGAAATATCTCAATATATTGGAGATTCGGGAAAAAGGAGGAAGCTATGAATAAGATTTTAAGGGCAATCAGTATTACAGTTTTAGCAGTTGGCATCAGTAGCAGTTTTGTTTCAGCAGAAGAGTTTATTTTCTCTAAAAACGCATACAAAGTCGGAATGAACCATAGCGATATAAAGGTACTTCAGGAGGCATTGAGAAAAGACGGATCGTTTACCCATGGGGTAACAACTACATATTTTGGAACTATCACAGAGAGAGCAGTAATGGATTTTCAGAAAAGAAATGGGCTTTTGGCAGATGGTATCGTTGGAAAGCGTACGCTTAATAAAATGAAGGAACTGGGCATTCTCTTAACTGATGTGGAATTAAACAGTACAGCAGTAGCTGCTCCAATTAGTAGAGGAACAGTATCGAGAAGTGCAGCACAAGGCTTGTATCTTGATTGGTTTACAGAGTTAAGTAAAAAAATCATAAACAGGCAGGATATTCTCGTAATTGAAGACGTAGATACAGGGAAAAGTTTTAAGGTTAAGGTTACAGCAGGAACAAATCATGCAGACTGCGAAGCTTTGAGTATAGAAGATACTGAAATTATGAAGGACATATGGGGAGGTTTCTCTTGGGATAGAAGGGCTGTCCTGGTGCATAAGGATGATTCTGTTATAGCTGCATCCATGACAAATATGCCTCATGCAGGTGTGGAAAGCAAACCTGGTGGTGAGACTGTTTCTAATAGAAGTGGAGGCTTTGGTAGAGGATATAATTTCGATTTCATTAAAAATAATGGTATGGATGGGCATGTGGATTTGCATTTTAAAAACAGTCGTACGCACGGTAGCAATAGAATAGACGATCAGCATCAAAATGCTGTAAAGCTAGCAGCAGGTTTAAAATAAGTAAAATAAAATTTAGTAGAGAACGGTTTATTACCGTTCTCTTTTAGTGGTGTGAGCAAAAGTATAACTAAATTAAGATGTACCCCGCCTCTATAGGCGGCGGTGTACATCTTAATTTTTTCAGCGGGAGTTAAATCTTCCACTGAAACCGTTGAATGACGGGCAAAGCCCTTATTTAAAGATATTGTCTTTTTATGTAGGACTATATTCTTATTTTGATCAGTTCGACAAAATTGTAACATAAATGTAATTGATTAAATCAATTTAGATGTGGTATATATATTTTAGGAGAGATGTGAAGAAAAGTGAAATTTTGCTATCTTGAATATTTAATTGTTTTTTTGTTAATAATACAAATGTTCTTATAGAATAATATGGAGTTTAAGGAGAATTGTTATGAATGGAATTAAATCATTAATTGTTGGTTCGATGTATTTCGTGCTAATATCTGGATTTAGTATTGGCATTACAAATTTAAGCAGATTTCTTGCAAATTAAAATTAATGACTCTTCTTGGGTCATTAATTTTTTGAAGCGTCTGCATTTACTATCATTTGTGTATGTGTTTTAACCAGCTAAATGATAAAGAATTAACAATAGTAATATAAATACGTTGAATAAAATAGCAAGTTTGTGATATTGTTTAAATAAATCATTTTTGGGTATCAAATTCATTGTCAATATTTTATTAAAGGGAGTTGAGACAATTGCCAGCAATAGAAATAAAAAAGAATGTTTATTGGGTTGGAGCAACGGATTGGGACATTAGAAATTTTCATGGACCATCCTATCATACTAATAAAGGGACTACCTACAATGCATATCTTGTCATAGATGAAAAAATTACATTAATAGATATTGTAGATGTTCATTTTGTAGATGAAATGATTGAAAATATTAAACAGATTATTGATCCTTCGAAAATTGATTATGTGGTGGTAAATCACGTAGAGCCAGATCATTCCGGAGGATTTCCGAAATTAATGGAATACATACCTAATGCGAAAGTATTCTGTTCGAAAAATGGTAAGGATGCTATGAAGCATCATTATTTTGGTGATTACGAATATGAAATTGTTAAAACAGGAGATGTTATCGTATTAGGAGAAAAGACTGTCAAGTTTATAGAAGCTCCTATGCTCCATTGGCCGGATAGCATGTTCTCTTACATAGAAGAGCTGTCACTATTGATGCCTAACGATGCCTTTGGTCAGCATCTTGCCTCCTCGAAAATTTTTGATGATGAGAATGATATGTGTGAAGTAATGGAGGAAGCAAAAAAATACTATGCCAACATTTTAATGCCTTTTAGTCCGTTAGTTGTTAAGAAAATAGAAGAAATCATAAAAATGGAACTGAAAATTGAAATGATAGCTCCTAGTCATGGTATCATCTGGAGAAGCCATCCGGATAAAATAATAGAAAAATATATGGAGTGGGGTCAAGGAAAAGTCAAAAGAAAAGCTGTCGTAGTTTATGATACTATGTGGAATAGCACAGAAAGAATGGCAAGAAAGATAGTGGATGGATTAATCAGTGAAGGAGTAGAGGTTAGGCTTTACAAAGTATCTGAATCTGATATGAATAACATCATAACTGAAACTCTTGATTCGAAAGCTATATTGGTGGCATCTTCCACCATCAATAATACCATGATACCGCATTTAGCCCATTTTTTGGAGGAATTAATGGGATTGAAGCCAAGGAATAAGATAGGTGCATCGTTTGGGTCATATGGTTGGGGAAGAGGTGCCGTTGCCAATATAGAAAAAAAATTAAAGGAAACAGGCATTGAACTGGTTAAAAAAGGATTGGAAATAAAATATGTGCCAACTGATGAGGATCTGAGGAATTGTTTTGAATATGGAAAAGAAATAGGAAAATTAATCTAATTAAATTAAATATATATTTCAATAATAGACCGTGTACATTGCGGTCTATTTATTTGCCTAAAAATGTTATTAGGAATAATTTTCTTCCATGACACAGAAAATAAAGAAAACTTAGTTTAGATGGAGTTTTTACTCCACCTAAACGCTAGTTGCACTTATTTCGAAGCTTGGCGGCACTTATCTCTAGTGTATAGAAGAGGGAGCATTAGTACGCCGCTGAGATAAAGAAATAGAATGTTAGGAGGGAAGTCATGAGAAGTAAATTATTAGCTATTTGTTTAGTATGCATACTTTTTTTTGCCATTAGCATTTACTTAATAGATTCTGCGTTTGCGAAAACTATATTTTGGGGATCAAGAGGTGAAGATGTTAGACAAATTCAGACAAAACTCAAGCAGTGGGGCTATCTTGTAGGAAATGCTGATGGGATTTATGGTGCTCAGACCTATAGAGCCGTAATAAAATTTCAGAGGAGAAATGGACTGACTGCTGATGGTAAAGTGGGACCTCAAACTAAGAGAGCTTTGGGCATAAGAGCTGTGGCAATTGCAGGCAAATATAATCAAACAGTGAGAAATGCTCAACAAAAATTAAAACAATGGGGATATTACATAGGTGCAGTGGATGGAATATATGGTCCTAAGACCAGAGAAGCTGTAATAAAGTTTCAGAGAAAAAATGGTTTGGTAGCTGATGGAATCATTGGACCAAAGACAAAAACTGCACTGGGGTTAGGCGGGGATGCTGCAGTTGCTGATTATGTTGCTACGAGTAGAGGAGTCTCAAGAGAAAAGGATGTAAGACTTATGGCCATGGCAATCAATGGTGAAGCAAGAGGAGAACCATATGCAGGGCAAGTGGCAGTGGGAGCAGTTATATTAAATAGAGTAAGACATCCTTCATTTCCAAATACAATCGCAGGGGTAATATATCAACCACTGGCTTTTACGGCTGTATCAGATAAACAAATTTATTTAGAACCAACAGAAACTTCTTTTAAGGCGGCAAGGGATGCACTAAATGGATGGGATCCTACGGGCGGGGCAATATATTATTGGAATCCAATCACAGCAACCAGTAAATGGATATGGACCAGAACACCTACCGTAAAAATTGGAAAACACTGGTTTGCACATGAGTAGAATGGAGGCATAATAATGAGAAAAGGGTTAATACTTCTTTTAGTAGTTGCTTTAATAGGAACTGGTATGTGGGGATATGATCAGTATCAACAAAATTTTCAGACCTCCTTATTTTTAGAAAACCAATATCAAAGAATGTTTGAGGCTATGATAACGGATGTGGAAAATATTCAGGCTAATTTAGGGAAAGTAATGGTAACCAGCTCGCCTAGAAAAAATGTGATGCTATTCTCAGATATTACGAAGTTAAGCTATAATGCTCAGGAAAGACTTAGTCAATTACCAATTGAACATGGGAGCATTAGTAGGACAACGAAGTTTCTGAGCCAGGTAGGAGATATCAGTACAGCTTTTGCAAAAAAAAATCTGGATGGAAAGCCATTGAATCATGAAGAAATGAATATACTACAGGAGCTTCACAATTACTCTAATTTTTTAGCACAACAGCTGATAGGACTTCAAGCAGGCATGGTAGAAGATGGTATTAGAATAGGAGAATTAAGTGCAAAACTAGACCATGATTTCGAAGAAGTGAATCAGAATATGATGACAACAACTTTCATGAATGTAGAAGAAAGAATGCAGGAGTACCCTGAACTTATATATGATGGTCCGTTCTCCGAACATATAAAGAAAAAGAAACCGCATCTAACGGGGAGAAAAGTTGAGAAAAATGAATTGATAAAAATTGCTGAAAAGTTCGTCAACAATGGGTCAAAGTATGAAATTAATGTTTTGGGAGAAAATGGTAACGCCAGAATACCGGCTTATTTGATAGAATTGCATCCTGTTGATAAGAATGATAATAATAAAATTATTATGTCAATAACTAAAAATGCTGGAAAAGTTGTATGGATGTTAAATACAAAGGATATTAAAGCCTCTAAGTATTCTGAAAGACAAGGAATTGAGATTGCACAAAAGTACCTAGCTGAGCGGGGTTACAAAAACATGGTTCCAACATATTCCATTAAACATGATGGACAGATCGTAACAAATTTTGCATACAGTCAGAATGATATAATTATTTACCCTGATCTAATCAAGGTAAAAGTAGCATTAGACGAAGGTGAGGTAGTGGGGTTTGAAGCTGAAGGTTATTTGTTTAACCACAACGACAGAAAACTCGATGAACCTGCTATCAGCAAGGAAGAAGCAAGGGAATTAATAAACATGAATGCCAAAGTATCTAAAGTGCGTCTGGCGGTGATTCCTACTGATGGTGGAAATGAAGTATTAGCTTATGAATTTAAGGCTCAGTTTAAGAAAGACACTTTCTTGATATATATTAACGCTCAAACTGGGGAAGAAGAAAAGATCTTGCAAGTTATAATAAATGACAATGGTGTTTTAATGTTATAAATAACGGCTGACCCTACAAGGTCAGCCATTAAAATTTACTTTTGTTTGCAGAGTTAATGACAATGGAGTATAATTCAATAAGGGCTTTGTCTGTCATTCAACGATTTCAGTGGGGGACGTTTAATTTAGTTATAATTCGAAGTTCAAATTGCGGGGGTAAGTAAAATGAATGATAGGCAACGTATTAAATTGATGGTCCTTATATTTGGACTTATGCTTATAAAGGGATGGACTGATAATATCAGAGGAGTTCTTACTCCTATTATTC
>JAGXRU010000013.1 GCA_018335765.1 Alkaliphilus sp. | reverse complement strand
TATGTCTCTTGATCTGGCTCGTGCCATGGGGCTTAAGGGTTCGGCTCTTGAGGATGTTCACCTTGCGGCACATCTGCATGATATAGGGAAGATGGGTGTCCCGGAAGTTGTTCTTAACAAAAAGGGGAAGCTCCTTCCTCATGAATGGGCACAGATACAGTTGCATCCGGAGATTGGATATAATATTTTGCTTAAATCGAAGGAGTTATATATGATTGCTGAAATTGTGCTTCATCACCATGAAAGGTGGGATGGGAAAGGTTATCCCCATGGTCTTCAGATGGACAAAATCCCATTGGGATCAAGAATCATTGGGGTGGTCGATGCCATTGATGCAATGACTTCAGCCAGACCGTACAGGGAGCCTATGTCTTGGAAGGACTGCATGAGAGAGATACTCCTTAATAAAGGTGTACAGTTTGACCCTGTAGTGGTGGAGACGGCGGAAAAGCTGTGGAAACGATGGGAAGGCAGACGTCAGGAAGAGGAAGCTGTCAGTTCGAAGGTCAAACTAAAGGTTGTAAGATAGGCTTTATAAGGATGAAAAGGTGTAGGGTATGAAGAATTTTTCTATAAATATAGAGAAGCAAAACATACAATATACATTCTAGGATATACATTCTCGGATTGACTAGTGATGTTAAATGATGTAAAATATACATTGAAGTTACGGAAAGGGAGTGATAAGGAAAATGGACGATGAACCTGGGGAAACGGCGAGTTGTAATTGTATTTCGAGCAAATCAATGCATAAGCTATTTAGAATCAAAACTTCATTTTACCATCGCAGACCTTGATACAGCACATGGATGCTGTTTTTGCGGTCTTTTTTTATTTCCAAATTATAGGAGGATGAAGGGTTGAATACAGAAATTATATTTTTATTAATTCTAATTGCTGTGAATGCGTTTTTTGCAGCATCTGAAATTGCATTAATATCGCTAAATGATAACAAAATAAAGTTTATGGCTGAAGAAGGAAATAAGAAAGCTAAGCAAGTAGCAAAGCTATTAGGTGAACCTAGTCGATTTTTAGCGACTATTCAAATAGGGATAACTTTAACAGGTTTCTTAGCAAGTGCATTCGCTGCAGAGTCTTTTGCAGATCCGCTTGTTATGGTTTTAAAAGGTTATAATCTGCCGGTATCTGAATCGTTTCTTAAAGTGACAACGGTTATTACAATTACGGTAGTTTTGTCGTACTTTACTTTAGTACTGGGAGAATTGGTGCCAAAACGTGTTGCGATGAAAAAATCCGAAGGAATCGCTTTTCTTGTTGTCGCACCGCTTATGATATTGTCAAGAGTAGCGAGTCCTTTTGTTAGGCTGCTTACAGTTTCAACAAACTTCTTTGTGAGGTTGTTTGGTATAGATCCATATTCGTTAGACGAAGACGTTACGGAAGAAGAGATACGAATGATGGTTGATGTTGGTGAAGAAAAGGGTACTATCCATGAACGAGAAAAGATTATGATTAATAATATCTTTGAGTTTAACAATAAAACAGCTGAAGATATCATGACTCATAGAATGGAGCTAGTAGGTATTCCTGTCTATATTGAATTAAAAAAATTGATTGATTTAGTTAAGGAAGAGCAGTACTCCAGAATCCCAGTGTATGAAGGCAATATTGATAATGTTATCGGAATTCTTCATGTCAAAGATTTAATTCCATTAATTACTGAAAATGAAATGGAAACTTTCAAACTGGAGAATTATATAAGAAAACCATTTTTTATTCCAATGCAGAAGAGAATTGATGAACTTTTTGTAGATCTTCAATTAACCAAAACACATATTGCAGTTGTAATTGATGAATATGGTGGAACAGCGGGAATTATCACTATAGAAGATTTGGTTGAGGAGATCGTTGGAAATATTTTTGATGAATATGACAATGAAGAAGATAGAGAATTAAGGCAAATTGATGAAATGACCTATGAAGTAAGTGGTATGATAAGCCTTGATGAACTTGAAGAAATACTTGAAATAGAGTTACCTGTTGAAGATTATGAAACTTTAAATGGATTTTTGATTAGTCTATTCGGAAATATACCGCCGAAAGGTCAGGTAAGTGAAGTAAAGTTTAAACATTTGCTTATTCAAGCTATTGAGGTGACTGATAAAAAAATTGAGAAGGCTATAATACATTTAAATCATTCCGTTAACAATTGATATAATGGTTAGTGCATTTATTTAATCCAATAGTTTATATGAACGGTATAAAGGGTATACTAAGCATAGGTTTTGATGGGTGTGAAATTCACAAACTTGATGCAGAAATACAGAATACAAAATTAATACAAAAAATCAGGTTGAAAATTTAAATTCTGTTGTACCAGAACTCTTAGAAATCAAGCCATCAGCACCTAAAATCCCACAAAAACCAAGGAGGAGTTTTATGAGCATGTTTTGTTTTCAATGTCAGGAGACATCTAAGGGAACAGGTTGTGAAATTAAAGGAGTCTGTGGCAAGAATGAAGAAGTTGCCAAATTACAAGATTTATTGATTTATGTGTGCAAAGGTATTTCTGAAGTTGTTACGAAAGGAAAGCTAGAAACCGATGCTCTTGGTGAGGTCAATTATGAAGTTTTAAAGAGCTTGTTTATTACGATCACAAATGTTAATTTTGATGAATTAGCCATCGAAAGGCAAATTGTTAAGATGATTGGATTGAGAGATGGGCTCAGAAATAAAGTGACTGGAACTAAATTTGGAGATGCAGCGGTATTTACAGTGGCTGATAGAGCTTCAATGCTCGATAAAGCTTCAAAAGTGGGTGTTTTAGCTACCGAGAATGAAGATGTCAGATCCTTAAGAGAGCTGATCACGTACGGTTTAAAGGGGATGGCGGCATATACACATCATGCGCTTAATATTGGCAAAGAAAATAACGAGATTTACGGTTTTGTCTATGAAGCTTTGGCGGCGACCTTAGATGACTCATTATCTGCGGATGAATTGGTGGCTTTAACGTTGAAAACGGGCCAATTTGGAGTAGCGGCTATGGCACTATTGGATGAGGCTAATACTTCTAAATACGGGAATCCAGAGATAACAAATGTTAATGTAGGTGTTAGAAGCAATCCTTGCATCTTGATTTCAGGTCATGATTTGACTGACTTAGAACAGCTGTTAAATCAAACTGTAGGAACAGGCGTTGACGTGTATACACATAATGAAATGCTTCCTGCACACTATTATCCTTACTTCAAGAAATATGACAATTTGGTTGGGAACTATGGAAACTCATGGTGGAAACAGGTCAGCGAATTCGAAACGTTTAACGGACCTATTTTATTCACGACTAACTGTATTGTACCACCAAAAAGTGAAGAAGTCAGAGGACGTATCTTTACTTCTGGAGCCTCTGGTTACCCAGGGTGCTTGCATATTGAAGCGGACAGCAATGGCAAGAAAAATTTTTCGACGGTTATTGAAATGGCTAAGAAATGTCCTCCACCAACAGAAATTGAAACAGGCACCATTACAGGTGGATTTGCACATCAACAGGTGTTTGCTATTGCTGACAAAGTCGTTGATGCCGTTAAATCGGGTGCTATCAAGAAATTCTTTGTTATGGCTGGCTGTGATGGAAGAATGAAATCAAGAGAATATTATACTGAATTTGCTAAAAAGCTTCCAAAGGATACAGTTATTCTCACTGCTGGCTGTGCGAAATATAGATACAATAAGCTTTCTCTGGGTGATATAGGTGGAATTCCAAGGGTTTTGGATGCAGGTCAGTGTAACGATTCCTATTCACTTGCAGTGATTGCACTTAAGTTAAAAGAGATTTTTGCTCTTGAAGATGTGAATGAGCTGCCGATTGCATACAATATCGCTTGGTATGAACAAAAGGCTGTTATTGTGCTTCTTGCACTCCTTTATCTAGGTGTCAAAAACATCCATCTTGGATCAACACTTCCTGGTTTCTTATCGCCAAATGTAGCTAAAGTTCTTGTCGAAACTTTTGGCATTGCCGGAATTGGAACAGTAGAGGACGACATCAAATTGTTTATGGCTTAAGTATCAATCGGTTTAGTTACAGTTCAGATGTGTTCATTTTAAACTTGATTTCACAAATAAAAGTGTCGGAGTGCCCACACCTACAGATGTGAGCACTCCGACACTTACCAAACCACTGTTAATACTAAAACTTTATTTAAA
>JAGXRU010000012.1 GCA_018335765.1 Alkaliphilus sp. | reverse complement strand
TGCTGCACAGCCCTTTTAGCAACGTCTTTAGTTATACCGACGTAGGTTTTTGCTCCATTTTTAATACCATAATATACACGAGTATTAGCTGGTCCTTTTGATAAAAACTCAGTTGCTCTGTTTATTGTTTGTGTACTTGTTGCAGCAACAGGTACAATTTTAGGCGCAACTTTTGCGACTATTACAGGTGTTACTTTTATTACCGCTTTGACAGCCAATGGAATCAGGAAAATAGCTCTTCCCTTGATTTCATCCATATCAGCTTCAGCAAGCCTTCCCGATAAAGCAGACTGTGTTTGAATTATAGATTCTATATCAGGTTTTGATTCTTCAATTGACTCTTCTGGTATATCCTTTTTCAATTCCTTACAGGTATAACTATCAAGCTGTTTCTCCTTCAAAGGAGTTTCGATAGAACTTGTTCTGATTCATCGATTGCCGATTCATCTGTCAGATTTAATAGATTTGTGTCTGATGTATTTTCATTCGTTTCGCTGGATGAGGTATCTGCAACACCGTTTTCCGTATTAGTCGTTTCGACAGAGGATTCACTTAACCCATATCCCACAATTAAATCCATTACATGATTTGAGAGTGCTGAACTACTTGCTGGAATATGGCCGAACGCAAGCATCAAGCATAATAAAATTGCTGTTGTTTTACGCCAATTAATATTTCCAAGAAGTTTCAGGTATGCAATGTACGTAATACTTAGTGATTGGTGCTTAAAAATCATATTCATCTCCTCAATATAAAAATATAAAATAATCTGGATATAGCTTTTGTTAAATTATACCTATACTTGCATATATCGTCAATAAGATTTATGGTAGGTGTGGTAGGTCAGTATTGACCCATGACTTTTAAAGTACGCTTGTTTCGGGTTTTCGACAGTTGCCAACTAAATAATTATTAGCAAAACCGCTAATCAGCGGCTTTTTTGTGTCAAATTCAAAAATAAATGCGTTGCATGTGCTGTCTGTTGTTGTATTTTATGATATTCTTGATTAATGCTATAAACATATGGAATACTACTTATCTACATCAGATTACTGAACATTTAAAAGTTACTCAAGGAATGGATGATAATTTACTCAGACATATAGCTCATCTAGGTTTAGAACATATGAACTTTTTAGGAGTATATAACTTTGATGGGAAAAATACACCTGTAGAAAATATACCAAGACCCCTTATCTTTATTATTTTTCAAAATATTTTCTGTATTAAACCATGAAGGATTTTTGAAATATATGTTGAATAGTAATATTTGAACATAATAGTAATATTGGAGCATAATAGTAGTATTTGAGCATATATGAATAAAGGGGACAAGCTAAATGGATATTATTTTAAATAGTTTTATTAATTATTTAGAACATGAAAGAGAATTATCAAAAAATACTTTAGAATCTTATAAAAGGGATATAAACCAATTTATTCATTTTCTCACAGAAAGGCAAATCACTGACTTTAAAGAAACAAATAAGACAACTATTATTACATATTTGTTATACTTGCAAAAAAAAGGCAAGGCAACTGCTACTATTTCTAGAAATTTAGCTTCAATACGTTCCTTTTCTCATTTTCTCATGAGTGAAAATCATATTAGTAAAGACCCTACTATTAATTTAGAAACACCGAAATCCGAAAAAAAAGCTCCTAAAGTACTTTCATTAAAAGAAGTAGAACTACTCCTGTCTCAACCTGATGCTATCAGCGAAAAGGGGATAAGGGATAAGGCTATGCTTGAGTTATTATATGCTACAGGAATTAGAGTTTCAGAATTGGTTTCTCTAGATTATACACATCTCAATTTGGAAATAAATTATATTAAATGCCTAAGTGGAAATTCTAAGGAAAGAATAATACCGCTTGGTTCTATGGCCAAAATTGCCATAGAAAATTATATGAAAAATTGCAGGACTATACTGATAAAGGAAGAACTTGAGCAAGCATTATTTGTGAACTATCGTGGTACTAGATTAACTAGACAAGGTTTTTGGAAAATTATTAAAAGCTATACACAAAAGGCCAAGATAAATAAAAAAATTACTCCACATACACTAAGGCATTCATTTGCAACACATTTGATTCAAAACGGTGCCGATTTGAGATCAGTACAAGAAATGTTGGGACATTCAGATATTTCGACTACTCAGATTTATAATCTTATTCCTAGAAATAAGATTAAAGAAGTATATAATAAAGCACATCCAAGAGCCTAAGGCTCTTAATCTTTTGTATTCCCTTAAAGCATATGATTAATGTTTAGGGTATAATATCAAGTAATGAGCAAATTAACTATTTTGAAAAATATATAATGGGGTGTAATGTTATGAGAATGGTAGACATCATTTATAAGAAAAGAGAAGGTTATGAACTGACGAGAGATGAATTAAGATTTGTAGTTGAGGGTTATACAAAAGATCAGATACCAGATTATCAGGTAGCTTCTTTGTTGATGGCTATATATTTCAAGGATTTGAGTAATAAAGAAATCTTTTATTTAACTGAAGCTATGATGATGTCTGGTGATGTTATAGATTTATCAGATATTGATGGCATTAAAGTGGATAAGCACAGCACGGGTGGAGTAGGAGATACTACGACGCTGATAGTCGGACCTTTGGTTGCCGCCTGTGGTGTTCCTGTTGCAAAAATGTCAGGGAGGGGACTAGGACATACCGGAGGGACTATAGATAAGCTTGAATCCATAAGGGGATTTCAAGTAGAAATGTCAGACAAAAGATTCATTGATATAGTTAACAGGGTTAAATTGTCTGTAATAGGACAATCAGCCGATTTGGCTCCTGCTGATAAAAAGCTTTATGCCTTAAGAGATGTTACCGCAACAGTGGATAATATAGGATTAATAGCCAGCAGTATAATGAGTAAAAAGCTTGCAGCAGGTACGGATGCCATACTACTGGATGTTAAAATAGGTAGTGGTGCTTTTATGAAAAATGAGGAACAAGGTCTTATTTTGGCACAACAAATGGTCGATATAGGAGAACAGGCGAAGAAAAATACTGTGGCAATACTGACAGATATGAACCAGCCTTTAGGTAATGCTGTAGGAAATTCTTTAGAAGTAAAGGAAGCAATTCAAACTTTAAAAAATGAAGGTCCTCAAGATCTCAAACAACTTTGTGTTTATCTTGCCAGTAACATGGTTTTGTTAGCTGAAAAAGCCAAAAATATAGAAGAAGCCCTAGAAATGGTAAATGATAAATTAGTATCTGGAAAGGCTTTTGAAAAGTTCAAAGAGTTTATAGCCGCTCAAGGAGGAGATTTATCAGTGATTGATGATCCTTCACTACTGCCAGAAGCAAAATATATCTATAGCGTTAAAGCCAAAGCTGATGGATATATAGAAACGATCAAGGCTGATGAGATTGGGTTGGCTGCTCTTATTTTAGGTGCAGGAAGAGAAAGCAAGCACTCTGTTATTGATTTATCAGCAGGGTTAATTCTACATGGTAGGATCGGAGATAAAATCTTAGAGAATCAACCAATAGCAACTCTGTATACCAATATGGATATGAAACTAGAACAAGCATCTTCCATAGTCAATGGTGCCTTTTGTTTTTCCAAAGAACAAGTTCAGTTACCAAAGCTTATTAAGGCAATTGTTTCCAGTCAAGGCATTAAGAATATGTAAATTTTACAAGCATTACGCTAATACGCTACTTATCCTCCTATGCATAACAAATCTAAATCGTGGGAAAATAAAATTAAATCTCAATGCAAGGAGGATTTAAAAATGAAGGTTCGATATTTATCATTCTTTAGTTTTTTAATATGCATTATGTTAATATTTAATAGCTTTATAATAGTATCAAATGCTGTGGACTTTGATATTAATGCCAAAGCAGCACTTTTAATGGATAAAGGCAGCGGGACAGTAATTTATGAAAAAAACGCCCATGATAAGCTTCCGCCGGCTAGTTTAACAAAGGTAATGACTATGCTCTTGGTTATGGAGGCTCTAGAGACCAAAATGATCACCCTTGAAGATAAGGTTTTAATTAGCGAAAGAGCAGCAAGTATGGGAGGTAGTCAGTTATTTCTAGAACCTGGAGAAGAAAAGACGGTGGAAGATCTTATGAAAGGCATTGCAGTTGCATCTGCCAATGATGGTTGCGTTGCCATAGGTGAGCATGTCTCGGGTACAGAAGAATTATTCATAAAGAGAATGAATGAGCGGGCAATGGAACTAGGTATGAACAATACACAATTTATGAATCCTAGCGGTCTTCCTCAAGAAGGGCATTATTCCACCGCTTATGACATTGCTCTCATGTCAAGAGAACTATTAAAATACCCTAAGGTTCATGATTGGTTAACCATTTGGATGTCTACCATGAAGGTAGGACTTCCACATAAAAAACAGACTACTCTTGAACTTACAAATACAAATAAACTTATTAGGACATATCCAGGAGCAAATGGTATTAAAACAGGTTATACTTCAGATGCAAAATATTGTCTTTCTTCCTCTGCAACAAAAAATGGATTGACGCTCATATCTGTAATATTGGGGAGTCCAACGTCAGATATTAGGTTTGCCGAAGCTAAGAAACTATTTAATTATGGATATGCCACCTATAGCAGTGTGCCAATAGCAAAGAAAAATCAGATTGTGGAAGAACTGACTGTTGAAAAAGGCAAAGAAACTAAAATAAATGTTGTTGCTAAGGAAGATTTAAGTGCTTTAGTAAAAAAAGGTGAAGAAAAAACAGTGGAGAAGGAAATTGTCTTAGTAAAGGTTTTAAAAGCACCTCTCCAAAAAAGTCAAAAGGTAGGGGAAATTATAATAACGAAAGATGGTCAAGAACTAGGACGGGTTGATATCATAACAGAAAAAGCAGTTTTATCTGCATCCTTCTTAGATATTTTTGGCAGAATTTTAAGTAAGACCATGCAGTGAATAAGATGTTTGCATTTAAGTAGGGAGTGGTTTGTAACCGTTCCTTATTTTTATAGCAATTTTCACCTATAAATGATAAAATAGACAATAGATTTAAGTTTTATCTAATGGAAATATTTTAGATTGAGTGGGTGAAGTATGCCATATACCGTGAAGCTTGAAACATTTGAAGGTCCGTTTGATTTGTTGTTTCATTTAATTGAAAAATCAAAGGTTGACATCTATAATATTCCCATAGCCCAGATCACAGAACAATATCTAGAATACTTAGATACACTACAAATATTTGATTTGGAAATAACATCTGAATTTTTGGTAATGGCTGCAACATTAATTGAAATTAAATCAAAAATGCTTTTGCCTGAAAAAAAGGAAGAGCAGCTCTCAATAGACATTGACGAAGAAGATCTCAGGCAAGATTTAATAAGAAGATTAATTGAATATAAAAAATTCAAAAATGCGGCTCAAGAATTTAAAAAACGTGAAGATTTATACAGGAAAATTTTCTATAAACCACAAGAAGAGCTAGATCAATATATTGAACAAGATGCTAAGGAATTAATTGATTTGGATATTGAAGATCTTATGGATGCCTTTCATAAACTTCTCTCTAAAAGAAATAAAAAGCTTGAACAAAAAACTAAAGCTAATGAAATTGAGCGAGAGGAAATAAGTATAGAAAATAAAATTGACCAAATTAAAAACCAATTTTTAGTTCAAAATTTCTTATATTTTCATCAATTGATATCAGCTACATCCAGCAAATCAGAAGCAATTATTACCTTTCTAGCCGTTTTAGAGCTGATTAAAGCCAAATATATTCTTATTAAACAGGATAAATCTTTTGGCGACATTATTTTTACTAGGAATACATAAGGGTTCGAGGTGTAAAATGGATGAAAAAAAAATCAAAGCAATTATCGAGGCTATGTTATTTACTTGGGGAGAACCACTAAATATCAATATGATCTCTGAAGTATTAGAGCAACCGAGAGAGTTTATGAAAAAATGTTTGTTAGATATAAAGAACGAATATGAATTAGCGAATAGAGGCATACAAATAATTGAGATCAATAATTCCTTTCAGCTTTGCACTAATTTTGAATATTATGAGTATATTCAAAAGCTTTGTACCCCATCACAGAACAAAGGATTAACACAGGC
>JAGXRU010000011.1 GCA_018335765.1 Alkaliphilus sp. | reverse complement strand
TACCATGCTTTGGGTGAATTAATCCACATTTCAAAAGCATTGCCAAATCAACCAAAGATCTATGAATATGACAAAATGATTCTTCCTCATCTGTTTTATCATCTCAACGAAAAGGCTTTGACATCCATAGAGCAAACCCTAAAAAACACAAAATCCATTGAAATGGATCAGGAGCTAATGAATACTGCCATTGAATTTTTAAGGAATAATCTAAATGTTACTGATACTGCCAATCGATTGCATGTTCATAGAAACACTTTGATTTACAGGCTTGGAAAGATCAAAAGCATTACTGGCTATGACATCAAGAACTTTATTGAAGCAACTAACTTTTATCTGTTGTATCTTAAAAAAATATTAATAAAATAATTCCGGAGGAATCTATGACTAAAAAAACAAGTGCTGAATTTAGAAGTTTGACCATTTACTCCATTTATCTTCGCAACCATGGTGAATGGAATACATTTAGTAAGCTGAAGCAGGATTTAAGCAGAATTCGAGATATGGGTTTTGACTCCATATGGCTGATGCCAATTCACGCCATTGGTCTTGAAAATAAGAAAGGTGACCTGGGTTGTCCCTATTCAATTCAGGATTACAGCAGTATAAGTCCAGAATATGGAAATGAAGATGATTTTAAGGAATTCATAGACGCAGCCCACAACATGGGTTTAAAGGTTCTTATAGATGTAGTATACAACCACACCTCTTACAATTCGAATCTATACAGGGAGCATCCTGAATTCTTTTACAGAAATGCTCATGGTGAAGTGGGTAGCAAAGAGCCTGTTTGGTCAGATGTCATTGATTTAGACTTTTCCAATATGGAATTATGGCCAATCCTTATAGACACCTTGAGAAAATGGGTTGCTCTGGGAGTGGATGGCTTTCGCTGTGATGTAGCCTCTTTAGTACCAATAGACTTTTGGTTGAAAGCAAGAGAAGAAGTAAGCAAAATCAATCCTCAGACGATTTGGTTGGCAGAATCAGTAGATACGGACTTCCTCGCTGCCTTAAGAGGAAATGGCTTTGAAGTATCCGATGATGCTAATTTGTATGAAGTATTTGATATGCTGTATGATTATGACATATATAAGCAATATAAAGCCTTTGTAAAAGGACAGTTAAGTTTAAATGATTACATAGATGTGGTTAAAAACCAAGATACAATTTATCCAAATGATTATATTAAGCTTAGATTTATAGAAAATCATGATCAGGCAAGATTTTCATCATTAAGTGAAAATCCAGAGGATAAAATTAATTTTACTGTCTTGTCCTATATGCTCAAGGGAGCTACTATGGTTTATGCCGGTCAGGAAACCACTGACACCCATACGCCAAGCTTGTTTGATGTGGATCCTATTCACTTTGAGAACAGGCTTCCTGACTATGAGAAATTACTGTCCAGGCTTAATTCACTGGTGAAAGATGAGATATTCAGAACCGAGGATGTGCAATACGAAGTTTTAGATGATGATCTGTTGGTCATCAGATATGAGAAGGAAGCTTTGGTATCTGTTATCAACTTTGGCAAGCAATCGAAGGAAGTTCATTTGAATTTGGTTGGAGAATATGAGGAGATCCTCACAGGAAAAATTCAAAAAGATATTTTATCCATAGAAGTGAAGGACCCCATCATATTAAAAAAGCATCTTCCTAAATATTAAGCATCAGATTTTAATCGACCATATGTTTCCGTTAATCTACGCAATTTAAGTGCAATAGAATCGTTGATATCTGTGGGGTTCATACGCCATTTCCAGTTATTCCCCATGGTTGAAGGTATATTAAACCGTGCAGCAGCACCTAGACCCAATAAATCTTGCATAGGAGCAATTGCTAGGTTCGATGCAGAGCTCCAGGTCGCTCGAATAAAACCCATAGAATAACCTTCTTCCTCTGTGAGAAGCAAGTATTCCTTGACGAATTCAAAGACCTCCTTCGGAGCTTCTGTTTCGATCCAACCTATGCTGGTGTTGTTGTCATGGGTTCCTGAATAAACTACACTATTTTTTTCATAGCTATATGGCAATTGATTTCCTTGATTTCTTTGATCGAAGGCAAATTGCAGAATATACATACCCGGATACCCTGTAGACTCTTTAAAGGCGTGGAATTCAACAGTCTCAAATCCTAGATCCTCCACAACGATCTCAAGCTTTCCAAGTGCCTCTTCAATAGCGTTGAATAGTTCAATGCCGGGACCTTTTGCCCATTGACCAAATTCTGCCGTTTGATTGCCATATGGTATTTGATAATAGGACTCAAAGCCTCTAAAATGATCGATTCGAATCACATCATAAATTCGAGCCGACATCGCCATCCTTTTGATCCACCACTGATATCCTTCACTTTTCATGACTTCCCAATTATATATTGGATTTCCCCAAAGCTGACCGGTAAGTGCAAATTTATCCGGAGGGCATCCGGCTACCAAAAGAGGTCTTTTTTGTTCGTCAAGAAGGTACAGTTCCGGATTTGCCCATACATCAGTACTGTCTTCTGCAACATAAATAGGTAAATCTCCAATAATTTTTATGTTCTTTTTATTTGCATATCCCTTTAATTTCTCCCATTGCTCAAAAAACAGATATTGAACGAAGTACCAAAAATCAAGTTCATCTCTATTTTCTTCCATAAACTTTTCTAACACTTCAGGTTTTCTGTTTCGATATTCCTCCGGCCACTCCTGCCAAGACACTAGGTTGTGGAAACTCTTAATTGCCATAAATAATGCAAAGGGCTCAAGCCAATCCTTTTCTTTGTTAAAAAAGTCCGCTACCTGTTTTTTCTTGTTTTTGTATTGTCTGTCATAGGCTTTTCTAAGAAGAGGCTCTCGAGTTAAAAATATATCATTGTAGTCCACGGGAAGACTCTTGTTTTCTTCATTGAGATGGGAAAGATCCCCCCTATCCAAATATCCTTCCTCCACTAAAACCTCAAGGTCAATAAAATAATGGTTCCCTGCAAAGGCAGATGGCGACTGATAGGGAGAATCGCCATAACCAGTAATTCCAAGTGGAAGAATCTGCCAATATAACTGTCCTGCTTCATGAAGAAAATCCACAAAACGATATGCTTCTTTTCCAAAAGTACCTATACCATAAGGACTTGGTAAGGAGGAAATATGAAGCAACACTCCGCTGCTTCGTTTAATCATTCGATTGCTCCTCCAATCCTTCGAAAAATTTACTGATTTCCTCAATATCCAGCTGTCCCGTCTGCTGATAAATCAGATCCGCATCTTGCAATTGCTCCCTTGAACCAATTCCTACAGCTAACATCCCCGCTGACTTAATTGCCTCAATTCCTGCGATGGCATCCTCTACGCCTACGCATTCTTTGGGTTTAAGCTCAAGTCCGTTTGCTGCTTGTATGAAAATATCAGGGTTGGGTTTTCCGGGTACTTTCCTGGGATCTGCAATAAAGTCAATGAAGGAGCCTATTTTCATCAATTCCACAAGCTTTGCTGCACTTTCTGAAGCGGAGGCAATCGCAATTTTGATTCCTCTTCTTTTTAATTCCTTAAAGAGTTCAAGGACTCCCGGAAATAGATTGTTCTCGTCAAAACTATTAATCATTTCCAGATACCTGTTATTCTTTAATTCTGTAAATTCTTTCTTTTCTTCCTCGGAATACATATTTTCTTTATGCCCGTGTCGAAGAATAACCTCTAACGAGTCTTTTCTTGAAACACCCTTTAATTTTTCATTAATCGAGCTGTCAATTTCAATATCAATGCTGCTTGCAAGATCTTTCCACGCCAAATAATGATTTTCAGACGTTTCTGTCAAAACTCCATCCATGTCAAATATAAAGCCTTTA
>JAGXRU010000010.1 GCA_018335765.1 Alkaliphilus sp. | reverse complement strand
TTCCTGTTCAAAACGAGGAAATGCAAATACTTCAAACCTTGGAAATGCTTTTATCTACTACTTGCGACAAAATAATTGTAGTATTAAACGGGTGTCAGGATCAGTCCTTAGAGTTGGTTGAATCCTTTAATAATGACAGGGTTGAAACTATATATTTTAATAAAGCCCTTGGCATTGATGTTCCCAGAACCATTGGTGCACAATTGGCAATAAACGAAAATACGGAAGGCATCATTTTTGTTGACGGAGATATGAACGGAGAAATAAAGGAGAACTTGAATGAAATAATATTTTCTTTGAAGAAAAAACAATTAGACATGGCTTTGACGAATTGCTATCCAAAAGAAGCAGTCATCAGTACCAATGCTGAAATGCAACTTTCTTTTCGCAGACTTCTAAATGAAAATATTAATATCTTTGACAAAATTGGATATTCTACTCCTACCCATGGTCCTCATGGATTGTCGAGGAAGTTCTTAAGATGTATTCCCATAAGAGAATTGGCTGTTCCTCCAGTCTCATTGGCTATGGGTGTAAAGCATGATCTAAATATTGATATTGCCACCACCATTTCTGTATCCGTACTGCCAAATGCCACTAGGGATGAGATCCACGCAGACCAAATAGCAAAGACCATAATTGGTGATTGCATTGAAGCCATCAATATCTTTAGCGAAAGAAAAAGAGTTCGGACTTTTAATGGTGTGAATTATATTGGTTATCACAAAAACAGACGTTTTGATATTCTGGAAAGTTTTTTGAATAAAAATTGAGGGATAGACCCTTCCCTCAATTTCGTATTGATGTATTAAGTTCTTGGGATAGGCCTTCTAAACAGTTCTTCAATTTCATTTATAAATCCTGTTACAGGTCTGCCTTCACCGACATCTCTACCAAAGCCTCTGAGTCTTTCAGTAACATCCATATCTGCGGATACATACACTCTTGTTATTCTTGTGTCAACTCGTCTTGCAGTTTCAGAAACTTGTTCTTTAAGAGCATTGATTCGCTGACCGGCAATATTTCTTCCTGCATCAACCCCAATATAAGCTGTATTGCCGTCGACAATTACCACTGCATCATTAATACCTTCCATGTTTTGCACTTCTGTAGCAATCCTCTGTTCCAACTGACGATTCATGCCTACATCTGCTTCATTTGCTCTTAGTATACCATCATCCATCACATTATTGTCCTGATCTCCCGGAACCCGATTTACACCCGGAGTGTTGACATTATCTCGGTTGTTAATATTATCTTGGTTGTTGATAGGTGTCCGGACAGGATCTTCAATGGGTCGTCTAGCTGGAGCACAACCAGTTGCAACAAACGCAATCAGTAAAACAAAGGTCAAGGCAAAAATTAAATATTTTTTTGATTTCATACCATTGCTCCTTTCACTAATAGAGATTTAAATCTCATTTATATTTTCTTCTAATTTTGATAAACTACCCATGAAATTATTAAAAGAATTGTTAAATATCTCCACTATCCATTTCAGAGTGTTCAATTTCAGCGAATGCTCTGAAAAACTCTCAATATATTCCTATTATTTCAAATTAATACATTTATTTTACAATTCAATTTATTTTATAATTCAATTTATTTTATAATTCAATTACAATGTAATTTTCTGAAAATTTTCTTGATATAATAAAAATAAATTAATAATTTGGTGGTGTTTGCCTTGGAAATATTGCTGGTTTTTATCTGTATTGTCATTTATCTATCGATTGATTCGAAGGAAAAAATTAATCTGAAAACTAAAGACTAAGTTTATTTTATATATTTCACTGCCATTTAGAATAGATGGTTTCCCAAATCACAAGTAAAAAAGGAAGGCTCTTAGGCCCATTTCCATAGGGACAAATACACCTTTGTTCAAAAATACAAGAGAGACATTATTCATCCCTCGTGATAATGCCTCTCTTGCTGCTTTTCCATATAGTTTTGGGCTATGACCAGATACTTAACCTCAAAAACTCTTGGGCAGATATCTCTTTTCATTTAATCGTAATATGGATTTCCTTGCCAAGGCTGCGGGCGATTTTAGTGACAAAATCCAACGAAGGATTGTAGGCGCCGCTTTCAAAACGGGATATGTTTGATTTTTGTGTCCCAACACGCAAGGCGAGCTCTTCCTGAGTAATGTTTAGTTGATTCCTAGCATCAATGATTTGTGCGATCAACTCATAACGAGGTCTTAATTTTTCGTATTCAGCCTTAAATTCCTCATCCTTCATCAACCTTGTTTGAATATCTTCAAATTTCACTCCCGCTTTACTCATCTTGACACCTTCTTTCATAATCTAATTTGTAACTTAATGCTTTTCCAAGCTCTCTTTCGGGTGTTTCTTTGGTTTTCTTTACAAATCCATGCAGCAGTACAAAGGTATTTTTTTCATGCAAAAAGTAAAATATTCTCATAATATCGGATGAAAACTTCACCCGCAGTTCAAACAATCCTTTATAGCGTTCGCCCTTGATCGCAGTTGAAAAGGGTTCGCGGATATTGATGCCCAGCTTCTTAAGCAGCAATATGTCACTGTATGCTTTGGCACGCAGCTTTGGATTCAGCGACAGCAAAAAATCTTCAACAGGGATCTTACCGTTTTCCTTTTGGTAGAATTCTATTTCCCAATCCAATCCGCCGCCTCCCTTATTAGCATATGTCTGTTGTGATAATAAGGTTATCATATATGATAACCTTTGTCAATGAATATTCACAGCCCTTCAGCATACGCAAGGGAGTAGGCCATTGGTAAGCGAGGTATTGAATGGGTAATTTTGATTTTATATCATGGAAGCACTATGGCTGTGGAACAATAGAAACTATTAGCACAAACCCGTTTTCTTGATTTTGGAACTGGATCTTCGACCATACTGTTTTTGCTTTTACCGCAAATTATTCAGTTTATGATAGAAGATAATATGAGATGTTCAAAAAAGAACAAGAAATGAAGCAGACGAGGCACCTCTCTTTGAAGTTCCTCGTTTGCTTCATTTCTGTATCAGTTTTGGGTATGGTCCAACAGTTTCTCCTATCAAACCCTGTCTTTTCGAGATTTCTCCTTTTTATTTTTGGTTTAATTAAAATTCACTTTAAGAAATTCTGTCAATTTCTTTGACTTCTTCTCTAAGGCCCTTCACCAAGGATACCATGGCAAAGATCATTATAATGGCAAATGGAAAGGCTGCTACTATGGAAGCTGTTTGCAATGTCCCCAAACCACCAGCAAACATTAATACCAAGGCTAGGGCTGACTGGATCGTCCCCCATATTATTTTTTTCTGTGTTGTAGGATTTAAATCTCCATTGCTGGTCATCATTCCAAGTACAAAGGTGGCTGAATCAGCAGATGTAATAAAAAATGTGCATAATAGCAAAACTGCTATCAGTGACATTACATTTCCCATTGGATAATGGCCCATTACCACAAAAAAGGCTGTTGGTGTTGACTTAATAGCTTCAGAAGCAATGTCCATTCCAAGGTTTATTCCCATTGTTCCGAATATTGCAAACCATATGAATGATCCGAAGGCTGGTACAAGCAATACACCAGTTACAAACTCTTTTACGGTTCTTCCTTTTGAAATTCTTTAGTTGTGCCTCCCTCAATAATTTTAGATTTTCACCTTAAATACTGTCTGCTCTGTAATGTCCGTACTTAAAGCATCTAATGCAACTCCAACCCTATGATATCTGAGCTTGAATTGTTGTTCCTTTGAAGTGCTTGGGTCACCTAATGGATAAGGGATTGATATTGTTGGCACCATCCTATTGGCACCAACAGTCTTTGCAACTGGAATTAAATTAGCCATCTGAACGATTGTGATACCTGCTTTTTCAATTTCTTTGTTCATGGTTGCGCCGCAACGGATGCAGGTACCTCAGGTGGATGTTAAGATAACTGCTCTAACACCTGCTTCAATTAATTCAGCTGCAATCTCTCTTCCCATACGGGCTGCTTCAGCTTGGGTGGTTCCTGTTCCAACAGTGGAATAAATGTATTTGTGTACTCCACCAATCTTTCCTTCTTTTTCGTATTCCCTCAAGGCATCCAACGGAACACATACATCTGCATCTGCATTGGCCGCTGCTGGGTCATAGCCGGCATGAATGGTCATAAATTCTTCTGCAACCAAGTCATCTTTCCCTGATACATCATATTTTCCCCATTTGGTAGCTGAAGCAGATTGAATTCGATCAGGAT
>JAGXRU010000009.1 GCA_018335765.1 Alkaliphilus sp. | reverse complement strand
ATCATATCACACTCAAGGTTTACCTCATCTCCAGTTTTTTTGGAAAGCAGAGTGGTGACATTCTTGGTATGAGGTATAACGGATACCTTTAATATCCTATTGTCAACATAAGCGACCGTAAGACTGATTCCGTCAATGCCTATAGAACCCTTGGCAATAACATACTTCAATATTTCAGGGGAGGCTGCAACAGACACCCATACGGCATTGTCCTCCTGCTCAAAGGCTTGAATCAAACCTATTCCGTCAATGTGACCACTGACGAGATGTCCGCCAAGGCGGTCGTCAAGCCTGAGTGCACGTTCCAGATTTACCGAGCTTCCGGATACGAGATTTTTCAAATTGGTATTGCGGATGGTTTCTGCCATAACGTCTAAGGAAAAGCTATGGGACGTAAAGTCTGTCACGGTCAAGCACACGCCATTTACAGCAATACTGTCGCCTAATTGAACACCATCTAATATCTTATGTGCCTTGATCACCAATTTTGCGGATTTGGTTCCCTTTAGAATTGATTGAATCGTACCGATTTCTTCAACAAGTCCCGTAAACAATGTGCTAAACCTCCTCTCTTAAATAACCTTCCACCATTAAATCATCTCCAAATCTTGACATACTCACATCACTTAATATAAGAGCATCCTTCATCAAGGGGATGCCCAGACCTCCCACTGGAGTTTTGGCCTGCGCTCCCCCAATAATTTTTGGAGCTATGAAGGAGATTACCTTATCAACAATTCCTTCATCTAGGGCAGAATAATTAAGTGTACTGCCACCTTCCAGGAGAACGCTGTCTATTTTCCGTTCACCTAAGGAGGTCATAAGATACTTTAAATCCACTTGATTGTTTTTTAAGGGAGTTAGAAGAACATTAATTCCCAAGGACTCAAGCTGTTTTATTTTATCCTTGGAAGCCAGCTCTGTTGTTACAAGAATTGTTTTCGTAAAATCATCTATCTTAAGTACATTGGCTTCAAGGGGTATTTTAGCACTGGTATCAACAACTATTCTGATGGGGTTTCTTGCTGGATGTTTATCCAATCTGGTGGTTAACATAGGGTCATCTGCGATGATGGTACCTATGCCAACCATTATGGCAGATACTTGATGACGCAATTTATGAACATAAGTGCGGGAATCTTGTGAACTGATCCACTTAGAATCTCCTTCATAAGTTGCGATCTTTCCGTCTAAGGTCATGGCAGTTTTCAATATGCAAAAGGGTTGTTTGGTGGTAATGTACTTTATAAATATCTCATTCAGCTTTTGAGCTTCATGCTTCATGACACCTAATACTACCTCGATACCATTCTCCGTCAAAATATGGATGCCTTTCCCTGATACAATGGGGTTTGGATCCTCCATGGCAATCACAACCTTTTTTATACCTTTTTCCACTATGGCATAGGCACAAGGGGGGGTTTTCCCGTGATGAGAGCAGGGTTCTAAAGTTACATACATGGTAGCTTCTGTCACATTCGCCTTAGCGTTTTGAAAGGCATTTATTTCAGCGTGAGGACCTCCGTAGTTTTGATGAAAGCCTTCTGCGATTATTTTGTTTTCCTTTACAATTACAGCACCGACCATGGGGTTTGGATTTGTATATCCTATACCTTGCGTGGCTAATTCTAAAGCTCTTTTCATAAAAATATGATCCATACAATGCACCATCCTTTGATTGAAAGACTTGGGCGGATAGGGACTCCGCACCTGCGGAACGGTTACAAACCGTTCCCTACTACGCAAATTTACACAAATTGTAGTATCGGACGTCCCTGTCTGCCAAGCAGAATTTCCAACAAAATAATTAAGCTCTGAAAATATTATTTTCAGAGCTTTAAAAACATATGCCTGATTCCAGAGTTATCACGGAAATCATCATTTCGTCCTTCTACCATCCAGACTTTACTGTCGGTACTGGAATCAAACCAGTTCAGAAGCTTGCGCCACTCGCGGACTTTACCGCCGGTCGGGAATTTAACCCTGCCCTGAAGGAATATTAAATTGTAATACGATAGTAGCATAGATGTCAAAGAGCTGTCAATAAAAAAATTCTGGTTAGCAGTTAGCAGCTTAAACCTTAGGCAGACCATGCTGTTGAAGCTATCGCTTTGACCGCTAACTGTTCTTGTATTTTAGTTCAAAACCGTCAACCGACAACTGGTTTTTACAAATTCCCGATTGTTTTTAGCATCGCATAAAAGCTTGGTTTGATCCCTACGGCTGTTTCAACATTTGGAAAATACATAATGAAACGATAGGTAGCTCCTTTGATTTCCATAACAAATATACTCTTCGATATGCTCTGATCAGAAACATGCAAAACAAAGTGAGCGCTACTGAAGAAGGGGTCAAATATTTCAGTGCCTCGCAGTTCACGGGGTGTTCCGATTAATCTCAGTTCAGCCAAAGAGTTTTCTTTTAAATTGTTTAAATCTAAACCTGTGGGTAGCCTTTCTATGCGAACGAAAAAACGATCATCCACCGTAGAAAAAACTACATCCTTTCCAGGTTCTTCAGGGGTGAAGGTAAATTTATTCAGTATATAAATGTAATATCCTTGGGGACTTTTATTTAGCTTAGCTCGTCGGTATTCTGTTTCTCCATCTACTGTTATTGGGATGTCCTTTGTGGGGGGGAGTGCTTTCTGGGGCTTTGGTATACATACTGTTTCACCCAGCATTAAGGCTTCCGGCCTAAGACTTGGATTTGCTTTCAACAATTCTGAAACAGTGATGTTATGCCTTACAGCCAATTTATAAAAGGTATCTCCGGATTTTATGACATAAGTGGTCGCATTGACTGGGCACTTGGGCGAAGGTGATGTTGTTGGGATACAGATTACCTGCCCTACTTGCAATAAATAAGGATTGATACTAGGATTTGCATCTACTAAATCGGTCAGGGGAACTTGATTTATTCGGGAGATGTTATAGAGAGTATCTCCGGCCTTTATGGTGTATTGTTTATTTTCATGGCATGAAGGGGCTGTCTGCTGATTAGGAATGCACAGGCTCTGTCCGATTTGAAGCAGTCTTGGATCAACATTTGGATTGGATAAACCCAATGCGGTAATAGTTGTCTTAAATTTCATAGCCAGACGATAAAAATTATCTCCCGATTGTATGGTATATGAAAATGTTCCGGGAGGACACTGCTTGATATCTGAATACATTTTCTGTTCACCTCTTTCAAATATTAACTGCTATTTATATAACAGGTTTCACAGTTACATTATATGTAATTGATGTGACTCTAGTTCCTTTGAATTTGTTAATAGATGATTTTGTTTAAAATGTGGTAAGATATATATTGATAGCTTAAACGCATAATATCTTAGGACGACATAGATATCTTAATTTAGTTATATTGAGGTGAAAATTTTGTTTAATATTAATGATAAATTGTTAAAGGATATAGGATTGAATGACAGCACCTTATTAAAAGGAAAACAGTACTTTGCCAATAAGAGAGTTATAAAGCTTCATCCAAATGAGAGTTATAACACATTTAGGGCTACTGTTGCCGGAACAAGAAACTATAGTGTAGAAATATATTTTAATGAAAATGAATCTTTTAACAGAGCTAATTGTACTTGTCCTGCC
>JAGXRU010000008.1 GCA_018335765.1 Alkaliphilus sp. | reverse complement strand
ATTCTGGAATTACTCCCTCTGATCAATCCCATTTTTTCTTCTTTCATAACATGGGTCATCTCAAATAAAACGACCTTTTTAACCTTTAATTTTTGATATTTAATATATCTTGAAATAGCAACTTCAAAACCATATTTAGTTATCTCAAAAGAATGAATATCATCAGCCATGCTTTTCGTTATTACCCGCTGCCCTGATAAAAAAGGTGCAATTTTTTGTGCAAGATCAGTAAATAATCTTCCAGCCTGAAAAACTCCTACAGTAGTATCAACTTCTAGTTTTATGACAGGCATTAACAGGTTTAGAATATGTTCTTCTGTAAGACCTACTAAATCGGCATCAAGCAGAATCATTATATCAGCATCACAAACTTGCAAACCCTTAATTATTGCTCCACCTTTACCAATGTTTTTACTAAGAGATAATACATTTTTAGTATATAGGCGTGCTATACCATATGTATTATCTGAAGAGCCATCATCAACTACAATAATTTCATCAATAATATTGCTTTTACTTAAAACTTCTAAAACATTGCATATCCTTTTTTCTTCATTGAATGCAGGGACGATAGCGGCAATCTTCATTGCAATTCCTCCAGTTGCATTACATTTTCATTATTTCTTCTATCAGTACATCCTCAATCATATTTTCATCTATCTTTCTTATTATTTCCCCTTTCTTAAATAATAATGCTTCATTCTTGCCTCCAGCTATACCGATATCAGCCTCTCTTGCTTCACCAGGTCCATTCACAGAACAGCCCATTATGGCAACGGTAATTGGCTTATCAATATTTTTAAGTTTTTGTTCTACTCTATTTGCAATTTCGATTAATTTTATTTGACATCTTCCACAGGTAGGACAAGAAATAAATTTTATGCCGAATCGTCTAATATTAAGAGCTTGCAGAATCTCTCTTGCTACCGATACTTCCTCTAAGGGATCACCGGTCAAAGAAATTCTGATGGTGTCACCTATACCATCTAATAATAAAGCCCCCACTCCAATACTAGACTTTATGGTACCTGTTTTAATTGTTCCCGCTTCAGTAATTCCTATGTGAAGTGGATATTTGATTTTTTTTGCAATTAATTTATAAGAATCATAGCAAAGTATTATATCAGATGCCTTCAAAGAAACAACAATATTTTCAAAATTTAATGCTTCTAAAATATCAATATGCTTCATGGCACTTTCAACTAGGGCTTCTGGGCATAATTTACCATGTTTTTGCAGTATCTCTTTTTCGATAGATCCTGCATTTACTCCAATACGTATAGGAATATTGTAATCTTTAGCCTTTTTAACAACCTCAATAACCCTATCTTCTCCGCCAATATTTCCAGGGTTTAACCTAAGTTTGTCCACGCCGTTTTCAATAGCAAGCAAGGCTAGACGATAATCAAAGTGTATATCTGCTACTAATGGAATATTTATATTCTTCTTTATTAATTTAAGTGCTTCTGCAGCTTCCCTATCGGGTACAGCAACTCTTACAATATCACAACCTATTTCTTCCAGCTTTTTTATTTGTTCAATAGTTTCTCCAGAGTTTCTAGTATCAGTGTTTGTCATAGACTGTATAGAAATTGGAAAATCACTGCCAATCTTAATATTTCTACCGATTACAGCTTTCGTTTTTCTCCTGATTATGGTCATCATCATCCATCCTTTTAGAAAAATCTAACAATATCTTTATATACCATAAAAATCATTAAACCTATCAATAATACGAAACCAGTCAAGTGAATAAATCCTTCCTTTTGTGGATCCATGGGTTTACCGGTAATACCTTCAAAAATTAAAAACATCAGTCGTCCACCATCCAAAGCTGGTATTGGAAGTAAATTTACCATTCCTAGGTTAATGCTTATTAAAGCGGCCAAGGATAAAACATTGTAAATATTAGTTTTCGCTGCTTCTCCTACTAAATGAATTATACCTACTGGCCCAACAACATCTTCCGCAGAAGCCTGCCCACCAAACAATTTGCCGAAAAATTCAAACATGCCACTTACAACGAATATCATCCTTTCAAAGCTAATTGATATGGATTTTAATAACGATTTTTCGAAAACTGGCGAGATCCCTATAACTACTTGTTTTGTTTCTTCTCTTAATATTGGAGATACATTAAAAGTCTTTTCCAAAGAATCACGAGTAACTGTAATTGGAATCGATCTATCCTTATTATTATTAATCGTACTGACAATCTCGTCCCAATTTCTTATTTGAACATCATTAATAGCAACTATTTTGTCTCCTTGTTTCAACCCTGCCAGTTCAGCTGGGTACCCAGGAGACAATTCCTGAATCGTTGTGGTAGGAAATCCTAAAGAGAAAAATATAACCACAAATAACAGAAGAGCCAATACAAAATTCATCAAAGATCCAGCTAGTATGACTAGGATTCTTATAATTAAAGGTTTGTTGTTAAAACTTCTTCTATCTGAGGATGACTCATCTTCTCCCTCCATTTTAACATAGCCCCCAATTGGAAATAAGCGTATGGAATATTCAGTTTCCTTATCCTTCAAACTAAGTATTTTCGGGCCCATACCAATTGCAAACTGATGAACCCTTATACCCGACATTTTGGCAATAGCAAAATGTCCAAATTCATGAAACATTACTAATACACCGAAAACGATCAATGCAATAATTATTGTTCCCATAAAACACCACCTTAAGTAATAGTTTTGTAAACTAAATCTCTGACTAAGTTATCAATTTCAATTATATCATGGATATTAAGATCATATTGAACTTGATGCTGATCTAATGCAATTTCAATTAATTTAGGAATATCATAAAACCCAATTGTCTTATTTAAAAACATTTCAACCGCTACTTCGTTTGCTGCATTTAAAACAGTTGGCATACTGCCCCCAATTCGTAGAGCTTCATATGCCAGATTCAAACAGGGAAATGTATAATAATCCGGCTTTTCAAATGTTAATTTAGAAACTTCGATCAAATCTAGCTTTTTGAAACTATTAGCTACTCTATATGGATAGTGAATAGCATGATGTATTGGAATCCTCATATCTGTATTTGCCATTTGAGCAATAACAGAACCATCCTTATACTCTACCATTGAATGAATAATGCTTTCCGGATGTATTATCACTTCGATCTGCTCTATATCGAGATTAAAGAGCCATTTTGCCTCAATAACTTCTAGACCTTTATTCATAAGCGTTGCAGAATCAATGGTTATTTTTTTCCCCATACTCCACTTGGGATGATTTAATGCTTCTGATACTGTAATATTCCCTAGCATAGATTTATCATAACCTCTAAACGGTCCGCCTGAGGCTGTCAAAATTACTTTGTTTACATCCTTCAAATTATTTCCCAATAAGCACTGGAATATAGCATTATGTTCACTATCTATTGGTAAAATCTTGACGTTATTCTTCTTAGCTTGTTCCATAACAATTTTCCCTGCTGTTACTAATGTTTCCTTATTAGCCAAGGCAATATCTTTTTTTTCTTGTATTGCGGACATGGTTGGTATTAGACCAGCTATCCCAACTATTGCATTTACTACTAAGTCAATTTTATTTAGCTTAGTTAAATCAGTTAAACCTTCTAATCCCCACAATACTTCCACATTTAGTCCTGTGAGTTTTTTTCTTAATTCTAATGCTTGTTGTTCATCATGTACTGCCACAGCTTGCGGCAAAAACTCTCTTATCTGTTTTTCCAATATATCAATACTACTTTTACAGCTTAAGGCTACTATATTATATTCGTCCAGATGATTCCTTACAACATCAAGTGTTTGTGTTCCAATGGAACCAGTTGATCCAAGTAAAACAATATTTTTCATAATTCCTCCTCATAGATACTATAGTGTAGTTATTTCACTATAATATTATTTAATCATGCAATAAATATCAGAATATAATAATACACCAAAGGAGCAGTGAATAATATGCTGTCAAATCTATCTAATACGCCCCCATGTCCAGGCATAATTTTCCCATAGTCTTTTATTCCTACATACCTTTTAATTACCGAAGCAGATAAATCTCCTGTTTGTCCAACAACACTACCTAAAAGACCAATTGTCATTCCATGAATAAATAGTGCAGGTGCAAAGAAATACATAAATAAACAACTTATTAATATGCTCCCCAACACGCCTCCTACTGCACCCTCAACTGTTTTTTTGGGGCTTATGGAAGAGCACAGCTTATTCTTTCCAATAAAAGATCCTGTAAAGTAGGCAAAAGTATCCGTAGCCCACGCAGAAATAAACACCAACCATATTAGCTGGCTGTACTTCTCTAAGTTTGAAATAAAAACGATATGATAAATGAAAAAAACGATATACAAAATCCCAAAACCAGTAATAAAAGATGAAATAATATCGGTTTTGTTAATGAATATACTGTAAAATAGAACTAAAGTGATGTTTAAAAAAAACCAACCCATAATGTAATTAAAATTAGTAGTTTCAATTGTAATAATAAATACTGTAATAATGCTTATTAACCCAATAATTTTAGATGGTTTGTAATGAATAACCTTAAAAGCGTTGTAAAATTCATTTAGACCTAAAATTGCTATGACCATTACTGAAAGTTTTAATAATATTCCTCCTTCTATCACAACAAACAATAGTAATGGAACTGCTGCAAATGCGGAAATTATCCTTGTAATCACCTTCTCACCACCTAATTATTTTATACCACCATATCTTCTATTTCGCTTCTGAAAGTCAACAATAGCTTTCACTAAATCCTCACGCCCAAAATCTGGCCAATAAATATCGGAAAACCAAAGTTCGCTGTAAGCCGCTTGCCATAACAAGAAATTACTAATTCGTAGTTCTCCGCTAGGCCTTATCACTAAAT
>JAGXRU010000007.1 GCA_018335765.1 Alkaliphilus sp. | reverse complement strand
CATCAACTCTTTTGCTTTAGCTTCCACACCGCTTATCGATAAATTAGGAGCAATCCATCTTAGATAATTTCTTAAATATTCAGCCTCATCCTTTGGTTGAATTTTTCCAGATCTTTGGGCAGTTCCAGTTTTAGCCATTACATCTACAGGAAAGTTTTTAAATGCCGCCCTGCCAGTTCCAGCATCACCCTGAGTAACCCTCTGCATACCAATTCTAATATGATCTAAATTATTGACATCTATTAATGGAATTTTAGTTCCTTTCCCAGTATTATCAAAAGATTCTTCATCATCTCCGACCTTTTTAACTACAGAAACTTCATTTCTTGTTCCTCCATTCGTAAGAGCAGCTATATAGTTAGCAATTTGCAAAGGTGTATACATATGCTCTCCTTGCCCTATCGATAAGTTGAAAGTATCACCAGTAGACCATCTCGCTTGGTTGAAATAACTGAATTTTGCTAAGTCGGCTATTGTTTCAACCTCCTCATCCTTTATACCCAAACCTCTCATTCTTTCTATTATTGTTCCTCTGGTTGGATTTTCCTCTGTCCAACTTACTATTTCATCAATTTGTCTATCTAACTCAGCCTTATTGTTAAAAATATTTTCCTCAAAGAACTCTTTTGCACGAGAATTAATATCCCTTCTTAATAATATTTTAATGGTATCAAGCTTTTTCTGGGGATTAGGTGCCCCGTTAGCAGTTTCGGAAATTTCTATTCCTGTGGGTTCTCCAAGGCCAAACATCCTTGTATATTCCAATAACTTATCTACACCCATAGAAAACCCTAAGGATCTTCCCCTAAAATGATCCCAACCTGTAGATATATTAAAAAAATAATAATTACAAGATACTTCCAACGCTTCATACAAGTCAACCCATCCATGCTTCATTTTTTTGCTATTCCACAACCAACAACCAAAGCTTCTTCCCCCAAGAATAATTTCGCCATCATCATACAATTCCTCCGTTGGGCTAAAACCCTGTTCAATTGCCGCAAGGCCAGTAATCATCTTGAAAATAGATCCAGGCTGAACAGCTGATCTGGTGGCTATATTAAATAGAGGAAGTGGAGATAGTGGATCTCTTGGGTTATCATCTTGTAATTCATTCCAGTCCTTAGATGAAATACCAGTGGAAAAAAGATTTGGATCAAATGACGGATAACTCGCCATAGCAAGAACTTCTCCATTTTGGGGGTTTAGTGCTACGACAGCACCAGATTTAGCATTATTATATGCTTCTCTATATTTAAAATCACCCCATTGACTTTCAAATGTCCCACCTACCTGAATTTGTTGTAATGCTTGTTGTAATGCTCCTTCTGCTACCCTTTGAAGTTCAGCATCTATGGTTAAAAATACAGTATTTCCCTTTTGTGGTTTTTCCTCCATCAAAACATTTATCAGCCTTCCAGAAGAATCAACCTCCACATATCTTGCCCCATCAACGCCTTTTAATTTTTGTTCAAAAACTCTTTCAATACCATCTTTGCCTATGAGATCATTATTGAGATATCCCAATTCATTTATGAACTTTTCTTTATCATTTTCAGATATTTTACCTAAGTATCCTAAAATATGTGAAGCAAGATTTCCGTTAGGATAATATCTTATAGGTTCCATTTCAACAGTAACACCTGGCAGTTCCGTACTTCGCTCTTCCAAGGTAGCAACCGTTTTAGTGGATACATCCAGAGCAAGCTCAACAGGTTGATATTGTCTATATCCTTGATCTTTAAATTCGTTTCTGATAATCATTACTTTTCTTGCATCAAAATCAGAAAATCCTTCAGGAATCTTAAATCTCTCTCTTAACGCATAAAAAGCTTCTTCTGCTGATAAATTCTCTTCCAATCCATACTTTTGTAAAAAACTTTCCTTCTGCATATCCGGAAGAAACTTCATGGCTCTAACGGATATCGGCGGGTAAATTCCATATTGGGTCTGAATGACTTGTTGTGCTTCAAACACATCCATGGCAGGATTTATTTCCAAATTATTTCTAAGTATATTGAAAACTTCCTCAGCATCTCGAACTCCAATAATCCCTATTGAAGAAAGCCACTCTTCAATTTCTTTGTCATATGTGTAGACAAACCCATCATTTTCAATCAACAATGGGAAATTATCTGCAAATTTTTCATTATTCTCATTTAATATACTCAGTAATTTGACTGAAACATCATTGATTTCATTCTCAGTTAATACATTTTTATGAATTTGAACCGTAAAACTTGGCTTGTTGCCCGCTAAAAGTCTGCCATACCTATCTCTGATTTCACCTCTTGTCCCTGATACAGGTATTCTTTTCATAACAATTTCATCAGCTATTCTCTTATATTCATCGCCCTCTAGAATTGTTAAACTAAACAATCTCAAAAAAAGTATAAAAATGAAAAGCGTAAAAAATACTAATACCTGATTATGTCTATCTCTAAGTTTTTCAAACATTTTTTATCACCTAGCTCTTATTCGCAAATTTTGATGTTTCGTTAGGCTATAGATAATTTTATATATTGCAACAGAAAACACAGCATTATAAATAACTTCTATTAGCACAATCTTCCTTAATATTAATAAGAATGGAATCTGATTATCTGCAATGGTCATTATAAAATAAAATAGAAGATGATAAACGAAGGTAGAGAGTGTTGAAAAAAACACAGGAGTAAAACTATTTTCTTTAAAAATGCTGCTTTCTAAGCTTCCGATTATGAGACCTATCAACATATAAATTAATGCGTTTGTGCCAACCATTTCTCCAAATAAGATATCCTGAACTAGACCTGCAACAAGTCCTATACTAGCACCTCTATATTTCCCCCACAGAATTGAGAAAACGACTACCAATACTAAGGTAGTGTTAGGAATAATATTGAAAATTTTGAAATATTGCAATAGAGTTGACTGAAGAATAAGGTTACATGTCATAATAATGAAAACAGCCATAAATTTCATATTACCTATACTCCTTTAGTCTATTTTATCAGGTATAATAACAAACACTTTATTAAGTCTTCTAAAATTTACAGATGGTTCAACTATAATAGTTTTCAGCAGCTCATCTTCTTTTTTAGTTACTTCTTTAACAGACCCAACTAATATCCCTTTTGGATAAACACTTAAACCTGTGGTTATTAGTTTATCACCAACTAAGACTTCTGCTTCAGGGTCTATGAGGTATCCTGTTAAATTTGAGTTGACACTTCCCTTTACAACCCCAACGTATTGGTCATTTCTTAATATTTCAAAACTAACTGAGCTTTTATTGTCAATTATGGATAAAACTTTACTCCAATTACCCGCAGTCTCATACACCTTGCCTACAAGACCATCCCCATTCATTACCGTACTATCTTTTACAACTCCATGATTCTCTCCTGCATTAATAATAAACATATTGAACCAATTACCCATATCTTTTCCCGTAACACTGGCTGTAAGATAATTGTCTATGCTGTTCTCTTCAATATATCTTAAGGCTTCTCGAAGATCTCTTAATTCTTCTAAATCGTTATTTTGAAGTTGCAGGCTTATTACTTCCTTATTAAGTTCTTCTAATTCTTTCTTCAGTTGCTCATTTTCCTCGCTAATCGAACGAAATGCAAATATTGATCGAAATGAACCCTCGACCATTTGTCCACCTTTGAAAAAAAATCTTTGTATTGGTGTAATTACTTTTCCAATAATATTTTCAGGAGTAGATATCCTAGTACGTCCTCCGATTGTAATACCCATTAAAATAATGAGAATGATAGTAATAATTATTACTATCATTGCAAGTCCTCGTTTCATAAATTTGCCCATTATTCCTCACCACTTCGTTCTTCTATTTTAATCTTTTCGTCGATATCAAAACGCGTCTCAAGGTTTCTATTTCTTCAATTGTTTTACCAGTACCCAATGCCACACAATCCAAAGGATTTTCGGCAATAGATACAGGCATCCCAGTTTCTTTTCTGATTAATTTGTCCATACCGTTTAGTAATGCTCCTCCACCTGTTAACACAATACCAAACTCCATAACGTCTGATGCTAATTCCGGCGGAGTTTTTTCGAGTGTATATTTAATAGCTTCAACTATTGTATTTATCGGTTCTTTTAATGCCTCTAATATCTCTGATGAACTGACATTTAATGTTCTAGGTAATCCTGAAATTAAATCTCTACCCCTTACCGGCATTTTTTCATCTACATTTTTAGGATATGCAGACCCTATATTTAACTTAACTGCCTCTGCTGTTCTTTCTCCTATCATAAGACTGTATTCTTTCTTTATATATTGCACTATTGCTTCGTCTAGCTCATCTCCCCCGATTCTTACAGATTTACTAGTTACTATTCCTCCTAAAGAAATAATAGCAATTTCTGTTGTTCCTCCTCCAATATCCACTATCATATTTCCAGTAGGTTCTTCAACAGGTAATCCTGCTCCAATGGCTGCTGCCATCGGTTCTTCTATTAAGAAAGCTTCTTTTGCTCCTGCTTGTAGTGCAGCTTCTTCAACAGCTCTTTTTTCTACTTCCGTAACTCCTGAAGGCACTCCAATAACTACCCTAGGTGCAAAAAAAAGCGATTTTTGAGGATAAGCTCTCTTAATAAAATATTTTAACATGCTCTGTGTTATATCAAAGTCAGCAATAACTCCATCTTTAAGAGGACGAATTGCTATAATATTTCCAGGCGTTCTACCAATCATTTGTTTGGCTTCCTGACCAAC
>JAGXRU010000006.1 GCA_018335765.1 Alkaliphilus sp. | reverse complement strand
CTCCTCCGGTTACCTCCTCATGTGCGGCCATGAGCAAAACATCTTTTTCTTCAAATCCAGCTTTATTTACTTCGCCAAGGATCAAATATCTATATTTTTCCAAATCTTTTTTGCTCACGATAATTCTCAAAGTCCTTTCTTCCTTAAAGTTAGAAAGGCTTTCGCTTAATATTTTTGCCAAAAACACTTCGTATTCAGAGGAATCAGTAAATTTTATAGCCTCGTTTTGAAGGTCATCCAAAATTTTATTTATAAATCCCTGCTTTTTATTTAATATCCTTCTCTTCTTATCAAGGCTGGCTTGGGAAATTAATTTGTTTTTTTCGTTCTTTCCCTTTCTGACAAGCTCATCCACGATATGAGTTTTTCTTTCTTCTAAGCTTATCTTATATTTCTCTATTCTTGCATTGTTTTCTTTGCTGATAGCCTGATGTTTTTCTTCATATTCCTTTTGAATATCTTCTAGAATCAGCTTTGTAAAAACGTTTAATTTTTCCTCTATTGTGATCATGCTATTCACCTCATAATTTGAGTCCTAATGAATCCCGTATATACTTTGTAATATAGTCTCCTCTTTTAGAACCAAAACCGTTAGGAATCTCCACAACCAGCAAATCACCTTTCCTAAGCTTTAGTTCCATAATCTCGTTTTTTGCCATATCAAGAACAGATTCAGTGATTATAATAATTTTTACATCATCATCCTTGACTAATTTATCTAGCTCTTTGAGAACCTCTTCTCTTTTGGTAACCATCACGCCTTTAACTCCTGCTAGTCTCATACCTATAAGAGCGTCTTGGTCATCACTTATTACGAAGGATTTCATCGTTAATCACAGCCTTCCTAAGATAAGGATTGATATTATCAGTCCATAAATAGCTATCCCTTCTGCAAGTCCAACGAAAATCAATGTTTTACCAAGTATTTTAGGATCCTCTGAAACAGCACCTAAGGCTGAAGATCCCACAGCTCCCACAGCATATCCGGCACCGAGGGTGGCTAGACCGGTACTAAGGGCAGCGGCAATAAATCCTAATCCCGATGGAGACCCTGCAGTTTGTTCTACTGCTGCTACTACTATATCAGGCACTAAAATAATAATCGCCATAGCCATAAGAGGAATAAATGTAAACAGGTTAAACCTCAATACTTTTCTAAGCTTGCTTTTATTTAAGCATTCTTCTTTATACAATATAAAAAATCCCGCACTTATTGTTAATAGAACTACAAAAACTGCTGATGTCAAAATCATTTTCATAACAAAACCTCCTAAAATGTATGTTTAGTAATATTTATACAAAAGACCTTCTAATTTCTACCCACCATGCTGAAGATATTCCAAATATCTATTCCAGCTTAACCGGATCAAATTCTATCCCTTCCCCCTTATAATATTTGCTAAACATTTCATAATATTCCAGTCTTAGACCCTGTATAAATACAACAAGCCCTTCAAGACCTATGATAAACACATTTGCAATGATAATTACGATGACACTGCCAACAGCATCATTCAGCATTTTCGCAATTGTCTGAAATGCAATAAATAATGCCACGTGATTTAAGGCAAAGGCACCCACCCTTATAAAGGATATCGTACTACTAAGCATGTTCAGCAGTATTTCTAATATATCAAAACTACTCTCAATATAATACTCAGAGACTGACTCATGATAGTAGGGCCTATGTCCCCGTATATAATTTGTCAAGGGCTCCCTAACCACAATGAGAGCTATGCATATCAGCATCAGGATATAAATAAATGTATTTGGCAAAAACTCTTTCCCTAATAACATATTCATACCCAATGTCAGAAACAATATATAAAAAATAAAACCGACTATACCATTTCTTCCAAATATGCCCTCTTTGATGTTTTTTTGCCTTAAATGGTTGGTGATTCCGTAGTAGTAGCTGATCCCAAGCAATATTACCCCTAATACAACAGAGCTTATCAACATCTCATTGATGCTCTCCATTGGATGTATTAACAGGGCAGGAATAACATACTCAAACCCGAATATACTTCCATATAAAAACCCAAACACTATTGAACTTAACCCCAAACGGTTGAGTATTCCCCCGATTAGCTTTGTCCCGGGCTTCCTTGAAAAATAAATACCAGCTAAGAATATCACAAGTCCTTGTCCTACATCTCCAAACATAGCGCCAAACAGCAACATATAGGTAATGCTCAAAAATATAGTCGGATCCATTTCATCGTATGATGGTACACCATACATTTTAACAAGGGATTCAAAGGGTCTTAACAAGCTATTGTTTTTAAGCTTTGTTGGAGGTGTTATAAACTCTTCAACCTCGTTGGTCTCTTTAAACATAATAATTATTTGTTTATTATGTTTTGTGATTCTTTCAGATATTTCCTGTTTTTCTCTATGCAAAACCCAACCCGAAAGATAGAAAAACATGCTGGTTCTAGCAATTTCACTCTTTATTTTAAGAGTTGCTTCTTCCATTTTCAAGCAGCTATAGGCTTTTACCACAATATTTTCATAATTCTTTCGTGCATGAGATAATTTTTCCTTTTGCTTTCCGTGTTCTTCCAGTATAAAATCTATCTTTTTCTGCACCTTTTTTATTACTTCCACAGGAGTTCCTGAGAACTCTCTTGACATATCTAATTCTTGAAAGTATAGGGATCGTAAAATTCTGTCTGTTTCAACCTCTAACTTCTTCGGTGATATGATTAAATATACTTCACCTACATTATTGCTACCTATATGAAATACCACCGCACAGGTATTCTCATAATTGTTTTTGAGTTTTAACCTGTTTTCCTTAGAAAGAATCCCTATCTTATAGTTAAAGAAAACCATATTGTTCAATTGGTCTAAATCCATATCGAATTCCTTTAAGTATTTAATATGATTTTCAAATTGCTGAAGTTCCTTCAATATCTCTTCAGATCTTTCGATACTGCGGTAGAGTCCCTCAACCTCATCATAAATATCATTAATCTCTTTTATTCTATCTCCAAAGAGATACAATTCCATAAGAAGGTCCTTTTGAATGGTTGGTTTTATATCTAAATACTTTACTAAATTATTGGTTTTTAAAAACATTTCCTTAAAATCTTCTTCGCTTCTATAAGGTTGTATCACATTCATTTCAACCAATTCATTGATATTTTCTTCTTGTACGCCCAGAGTGAAGTTGCTTTCATCAATTTCATTGATAGCATTTACTATATGGACATTGCCCATCAAAGTTAGTTCTCTGGCAATATTATCTATTTCATTTATCGGTCCAACGATATTCATCATGACCATTTTTTCGATTCCCACTATGTCACCCCCCTTTATATTTTTCTTATTAAAAATTTCGTGATTACTTCAGGCTCCATCTTATATTTAATAGCTTCAATAATAGAAATAATATCTCTCGTTTCATACTCTAAAAGATGAATATATACCATTGATCCTATGATGTTGAGTTTTTCCTGTCTTCTGAATTTTAAGAGTAAGAAATACAGATATCGTTGCATCCGACGCTCCATAAATATTTCCAAAGTTTCCTTGTTATCAAATAAAAATCCGTACTGAGAATCTATCATCTTTGCTATGAGTTCATCTTCATTTTTTGAATAGCACAGAGCCTTTATTTTTGCATAGTTAAGCTTATGCCCTCCTAGAAGCGCATAGTTAACAAGCTCCTCAGGAGAATCCTTATAGAACTTAATGCCCCTGTAAATCCACTGAAGATTTAAGAGATCCTTATTTATTCCCAAAAATTCACCTAAAATAATCCGATCCTCAGTATCTAGCTTAGCTGTTTCATTAGAGAGTTCATTAAAGTATAGCCTGTCCAAAACCATCTCCATGTAAAACAGTCTTTTGTTTGGTTCTTCTTCGAGATATGGCTTCAGAAGTCTATAATAATCTTTTCCCTTCAATCTTTCTATGAAGTCTTCTAAATTCTTTGATCCGCTTAGCTTCATATAATCCATATCTGAACAAATGATTAGATCCTCAATATCGGATAGATCTTCATTCCTCATGATTGCTCTTAGGTAAAGCTTTATATCCTCAATCTCAAATCTCTTAAGCACAACATTAAAAAGTTTTTTGTAGTGGCCTGTAAGATAATGAGTTAATTTTTTGTATTGCTTTACCATGTGTCTTCTTAATATTACCTCTACCTCTTCCACTCTATAATTATTGACATCAACTGTCTCCAAAACCTCTTTATAGGCAGTTTGGTTTTTGAGATAAGAAATGAAATCTACGACGTTTTTTTGGAGTATTAAATTATCGTAATCCTTTTTTTTCAAAAGTCTGCCTTCCAACGACATTGCCTTGGTATTAATAGCAGAAAATCTTTGCACATTACTCATTTGCCCTCGCTCCTTCGCAGAAAAGAAAAAAGCTTATTTACTTCTTAAATATTTCTCTGAAAATTTCTTCTTCAAGTTCTCTATAGCTATTGGAAAATTTCTTCTCTAATAATTCGCACGCATGTTCTGCTTCAACTGTTATTTCCTGTTTGCGAGCTTCTCCTTCATCTATAAATGCCTGATATTTTTCCTTGCCTAGTTTTTTTGCTTCATCAATCGCTTTGGTATCCAAATCCAACAATACCTTTTTAATGTTTTCGATATTATTGTCTTCCATTTCCTTTGTTTTTTCTTTAATATCCACTGCCTGTTGATCAAGTTCAAAAATTTTTTTAATGATACTATCCATGCTAATGCTCACCTCATCATTATCTATTCAAAGATTGACTAACGCCTCATATTTATACCCAACACCTTAATGTAGTTAACATACGAATCTTCCGTTCCTTGCAACAAGCTTTTTTCTTCCTTTAAAACCTTTATATACTCTATCATTTCCTTGCTGATTCTTTCTCCTGGTGTTACTACCGGAATTCCAGGGGGATAAGCCATTATAGATTCTCCACTGATTTCTCCCACAGCATCCTCAAGTCTTACGATTTTTTTTTCGCTATAATAGGCATCCCGAGGTGAAATTATAATGTCAGGATTTTTTAGTATTCCTTTGGTAAGCTTAATTTCTTCATTTCTTCTGTGCTTTACGGCGATTTCTTTAAGAGCATTCACAAGAGTTGTCAAGGATTCTATGGTGTCACCTAAGCTTATGATTGCCAGCACATTATACATATCTCCCAATTCCGTTTGAATATTATGTTCATCTCTTAATAAATCATATACTTCAAAACCGGTTAGACCAATATTTCGTACATTTACACCCAGCTTTGTCTCGTCAAAATCAAATACGCCGGGCATTCCAACCAATTCTTTTCCAAAGGCATACAGACCGTCAATTTTATTGATTTCTTCTCTAGCCCAACGGCTTAAGCGCAATACCTCTGTCAGCATTTCTTCACCTCTTGTGGCCAATTGTTTTCTAGCTAAATCTATGCTGGCCATGAGTAAATATGAGGCGCTTGTGGTCTGGGTCAAGTTCATGGTCGTTCTCACTGTCTTGACATCAACGATGCCCTCCCTGAGCAATAGCAATGAGCTCTGGGTCAGTGATCCGCCCGTCTTATGGGTACTGACTGCACACATATCTGCCCCTAGCTCGATTGCATCCTGGGGAAGCTCCGGGTGAAAATTCATGTGGGCTCCATGAGCTTCATCAACCAATACAGCCATTCCATATTTATGGGCAATCTTTACAACAGCCTTCACATTGGTTATGGCACCATAATAGGTTGGATTTACAAGGAAAATAGCTTTGGCTTCCGGATGTCTGCCTACAGCCCTTTCAACGCTTTCAATACTTATTCCCATGGCGATTCCTAGATCCTCGTTCACCTCGGGTTGTATATAAACAGGTATGGCTCCGCTTAAAATTATAGCAGTTATAGCAGACTTATGCGAATTCCTTGGCAAAATTATTTTATCCCCAGGCTGACAAACGCTCATAATCATAGTCTGTACACCTGCTGTAGTTCCATTCACTAAAAAAAACCCGTGATCCGCATAATAAGCATCGGCTGCCAGATTTTCAGCTTCCTTTATTACACCGATTGGGTTGCAAATATTGTCAAGGCACTTCATGGCATTGACGTCCAATTCCAACATGGTAGATCCAAAATAATCTGCCATTTCAGATATGCCAACTCCATGCTTATGACCGGGAACATCAAAGGGCACAACATTTTTGCTATGATAATCCTTTAATGCCTCAAACAATGGTGCCTTATTATGATCGACTCTTTTCAATAAAAATCACTTCCTTTACATTGCTTCTAAATAATTATCCATTCATGATTTTTAGCAAATAGTTTGAATTTTCTCAGAATTTTTCTTGATTCTGACTCATTCCAATAGATATATTAAAAACCATTTTCAACAAAATTGCAAGGATTTTTGTTGAATAATTATTGGCACTACTACTTGCATTTTCCTATATACATTACTGATTTTGACCGTCACTATTATACTATCCCAATATAACATATTATAAACAATTTTTGGCATTCATTGATAGATAGGTCATGACTAGGTTCATAAAGAAAACTTATCTCCCGCTTATAGAAGTGGGCGTATTAGTAACGCCGCTGAGATAAAGAAATACAGAACCCTAATATTTCCAGAGTTCTGTATAAAGGGATGCTTTGTTATTCTAAGACATTTTCTTTATCTATTATTTTTGAATTTATATTGTTTTGATTATTTCAAGCACCAGCCTTGCACTGTTTATCAAGTCTTCGATATGAATATGTTCTTCCAGCGTATGTGGCTTTCTCTCTCCTATACCCAAATTCACTGCTTTGATTCCGTTACTGTTTAATATATTAGTATCACTGCCTCCACCTGAGGAGTCAGTGTACGCTTTGAGTCCGATGTTTTTACATGCATATTTTACTAAATCAACAATTTCTTCATTTTCATCGACAACAAAGGCTTCATACATTCTTTCCGCTTCTAACTCCACCTTAGCACCATATTCTTTGGCTGCCTCTTCAAAGCATTGCAACATATGTGTAGTTTGTTCATCTAATTTTTCATTATTTAAACTTCTTGCTTCTGCCTGAATATTCACTTCGGGACATACGATATTTGTAACCTGTCCCCCTTGTATTACCCCAATATTGGCAGTTGTTTCCGAATCAATCCTAAGCAATTTCATTCTTTGTATTGCAGAAGCGGCTACTTGAATGGCACTGATGCCTTCTTCCGGAGCTACACCGGCATGGGCAGACCTTCCGATGATTTTAGCCACGATTTTATCCTGAGCAGGCCCCTTGATGATTATTTGACCAGGATCTCCACCGCTGTCTAAAACAAATGCCAATTTCGATGTCAGCTTAGAATAGTCTAAATTTTTTGCCCCGAAAAGTCCTCCTTCTTCTGCAATGCTTAGCACAACCTCTACAGGTCCATGTTCTACTCCTGATTCTTTTAACGTCCTCAAGGCTTCAACCACAGCGGCTATGCCCGCTTTATTGTCAGCACCCAGTATGGTTTTTCCATCGCTATAAATTACGCCATCTCTGATTACCGGTTTGATTCCCTCTCCTGGGCTCACCGTATCCATATGACAGCTAAAAAGAATGGATGCCTTATCCGCTTTTCCCTCTAGCCTTGCAATAACATTTCCTGTGTCAGCTCCCACCTTTTCCGCACAATTGTCAATAGCAACTTCCAATCCCACATCCGCAAGTTCTTGTGCAATATATCTGGCAAAGTTTCCTTCCTTTTTGGTAAGACTGTCTATTTGCACGTATTTTAAAAATTCCTGTACAACTCTTTCTCTATTAATCATATGTTTTGTCCTCCAATTAATTATGTTTTTTTATACCTATTCTTTTATAATCTCTATTTTCCTTTTTTAAATACTCTTTTCTGTAAATTTAAAAGACACCCGACGGTGTCTTTTAAATTTACATAGGCAAATTACATAGGCAAATATATATATGCTCCTGGTCCTAATGGCAATCCTAGGAAATACCATACTAGCAATAGGACGGTCCAACCAAACAGGAATACAATAGAGTACGGAACCATTGTAGAGATCAGAGTACCTATACCAGTATCCTTGTCATATTTTTGTGCAAATGCAACAATTACTGCAAAATACGCCATTAATGGAGATATTATATTTGTAGATGAATCTCCTACCCTATAGGCAGCCTGCGTAAATTCAGGAGAAAAGCCTAATTGCATGAACATCGGTATAAATACCGGTGCCATAATAGCCCATTTTGCTGAAGCTGATCCGATAAAAAGGTTGATGAATGCCGAAACGATGATAAAGCCTATAATCAACGGGAATCCTACCAAACCTGTTGCTTGCAAGAACTCCGCTCCCTTGACCGCTAGGATTGTACCTAGATTTGTATATCCGAAGTATGCTACGAATTGTGCAGCGGCAAAGGCAAGTACTATATATCCACCCATGGTACTCATGGATTTGCCCATGGCATTAGCTACATCCTTATCATTCTTAATTGTACCTGCAAAGATGCCGTATGCTACTCCAGGAATTAGGAAGAATAACGCTATAATAGGCACTAATCCGTCCATAAAGGCAGATGCACCCATGATGCCACCTGTTTCAGGATTTCTCAAGATACCGCCCTCAGGAACCACCATAGCAAGGATGGCTATAGAGAATATCAAGAAAGCAACAAAAGAAGCAACTAGTCCTTTTCTTTCTCCTACATTAAGAGCATGAAGATCCACTTTCTCCGAGCCTGTATATTTTCCAAGTCTTGGTTCAACAATCCTTTCAGTGATCAATGTACCTAAGATTGTAATCAGGATTGTTGACACAATCATGAAGTACCAGTTTGCAGTTGGAGCCACCACATAACCAGGACTGATGAACTGAGCTGCCTCTGTACTGATGCCTCCTAACAATGGATCTAGAGTTCCAATCAATAAATTTGCACTAAATCCTCCTGACACTCCGGCAAAAGCTGCAGCCAATCCTGCCAAAGGATGTCTTCCAAAACTTAAGAATACAATAGCGCCCAAGGGTACCAATACAACATAGCCTGCATCAGATGCCACATTGGACATAACACCTGCGAATACTACAACAGCTGTTATCAATCCCTTTGGTGTACTTAAAACTAATTTTCTGAGCACTGCTGAAATTAGTCCAGTGCCCTCTGCAACGCCAACCCCTAGCATTGCGACCAGTACTGTTCCAAGAGGAGCAAACCCAGTGAAATTCGAAACCGCTTTTGAAAACATGAATCTGATTCCATCAGCATTTAACAAACTCACTGCATTCACCGTAGTCATTTTCGACTCCATTGTAGTTCTGTCGATCATGTTAAACTCAATAGTTATCCCTGCACGGGCAGCGATATCCGAAATAATGATTACCGCGATACTAAATAATACGAAAATCGTTACAGGGTGTGGCAGTTTATTACCCACTTTTTCAACCATGTCAAGAAACTTTGAAAAAAGTCCTTTTTTTGTCGATTTTACTGTTTTTTTTGCGTCTTGCATTATTACTCCTCCTCTGAATAAAATAATAGTATTATTGCTGAATCTGCATACGGGGCTTATATTCCTTGAATCAAGCCTGATCTGAAAACCGAATGTATATTTGCACTTTGTAAAATTCCAGTGCAGACTTGTTCCATTTCATTTATGATATCAAAATCTATTTAATATTAGCGTTAAGATTTTGTAATTTGTATTAATATTTTGTAATTTTTGTAAATATTCTGAATTTTTTGTTCCTTCCATTTGCTCATAAAAAAATCAAAATCTTCTTAGTTACCATCTAAGTAACAGAAGAATACAATGGGGTATGAAATATACGAGGAGGTGTATTGAAGTGTCATCATCCGTTGTCTACTTAAATTCAACAAGAGATAGTCTATTGTTTTTTTATTTGCTCATGATCCTATTCCTTAAGGACACACCCTATTGTTCATTAAATCCCACAGTTTTTCAGTTGTTTTTTTTAAATCTTGTTCTCATTTTTGAACTATGTATATGATAATCCTTTAAGTATTAAAAACAAATACTGTAATAGAGTATAATAAGGAATGAAATCTCACAAACTCACAATATGAATGTTATCAATTTTGAAGAAAAAGGTGATTCTGTTGCATATCATTTACCATGACGAGGGAGGAACTCACTCTTGCATCATAGCAGCATCCATGCACTTAAATTTGCTTCCCAGGGATCAGAAACCCTCCAAATCTCAATTGCTGAATCTCCACAATTTCCATAGCCTGAAAAAAAGACAGCTTGGCCTTATCCTTTTCCATGGGAAAGATATCTATGATAACTCAATATATACCATGGGGAGAAAACATGCTCCGGTACTAATAGCAAATACCTTGAAGTCTGTAGCGGCAATGTTAG
>JAGXRU010000005.1 GCA_018335765.1 Alkaliphilus sp. | reverse complement strand
GGCAACCCAATAACCTTGCCACAATCCTATTATCATCCCAACTCCTATTGTAATCAAAATAGCTGGTAGCACACCTAAAGCAAACTCTGCCTGCAAAATTGCGACAACTGCTCCAGTAAGACCCACAACTGCTCCAATAGACAAATCAATATGTCCTGCTATAATCACTAAAACGACCCCGCAGGCAAGCACTGCTATATGAGCAGTTTGTAAAAATAATGTAGAAAGATTTCTCGGTGTCAAAAATAAATCATTTAACAATGAGAAAATTAACATAATCCCGATCAATGCAATAAACATGGTATATTGTCTAATATTGTTTTTAAGAGAAAATTTTATTATATCCATTGCACTTCGATTAATTTTTGCTTTGCTTGTCATAGTTTTTCCTCCCTCAATTAACCGGCAGAACGGCCGACCTGCCACCTGTTGCATACGCCATTACTTTTTCTTGATCTGCTTCCTTCCAATCTAATTCTGCAGTTAATTTTCCTTCATGCATAATAAGTATTCTATCACTCATACCCAAAACTTCCTGTAATTCAGACGAAATCATTATTATACAAACACCTTTTTCTACAAGATCATTCATAATGTTATAGATTTCAAATTTCGCTCCAACATCTATACCTCTAGTGGGTTCATCTAGAATCAATATTTTAGGAGCTGCCATCAGCCATTTTGAAATGACAACCTTTTGTTGATTCCCCCCACTTAAATTCCTCGTTTTTTGTTCAATGGATGGTGTTTTTATTGACAGTGCATTAACATAATGATTCGCTACCTCTATCTCTTTATTCTCATCAATACGCATCATTGATGTTATTTTATTCAAACTTGATAAAGTAATATTTTCTTTCACATCCATCATTAGTACCAAGCCATTCTTTTTTCGATCTTCGGACAAATAACATAATCCCTTCTCAATTGAATCCCTAGGACCTTTTACAACAGCTTCCATGCCATCAATGATTACTTTGCCAGTCCTATTAACCCCATATGCCCCGAACAAGCTCATCATTAATTCAGTTCTGCCTGCTCCCATCAATCCTGCAATTCCCAGTATTTCTCCTTTTCTGGCATTAAAACTCACATTGTCTATTGCTTTTCGATCAGGTACTTCAGGGTTATAAACCGTCCAACCCTCTACATCAAGCACAACCTCTCCAGGCGTATGCTCTTTTCTTGGAAAAAGCTGTGTCATTTCTCTCCCTACCATACCCGTAATAATTTTATCCAAATTAACAGTTTCGTCATTTTTATAAGTTTCTATGGTTTTTCCATCTCGTAAAATTGTAATTGTATCAGCTATAGCTTTTATTTCCTTTAATTTATGAGATATATATATACAACTGATTCCTTTCTTTTTAAGTTTTCTTATAATATTTAACAAATTTTCACTATCGTCTTCATTGAGTGCAGCCGTTGGCTCATCTAATATCAATATGTTTACATTTTGCGAAAGAGCTTTAGATATCTCTACTAATTGCTGTTTTCCAATACCTAGATTCAGTATTTTCGTATCCGGGCTTTCTATTAACCCAACTTCGTTCAATATTTTTTTCGTCTCTGACATCGCTTTGTTCCAATCGATGATGCCATGCCGTTCAAATTCATTTCCCAAATATATGTTTTCGCAAATGTTCATTTGCTTCACCAGTGTTAACTCCTGATAAATAATTCCTATTCCGGCAGCTTCACTGTCCTTTGTTTTGCTGAATTTTTGTTCAACTCCATTGATAATAATTTTTCCTTCATAGGTACCATGAGGATAAACAGCACTGAGCACTTTCATCAATGTAGATTTACCTGCACCATTTTCACCAACTAATGCGTGAACTTCACCTCTTTTTACTTTAAAATTCACATTATCTAATGCTTTCACTCCTGGAAATTCCTTTATAATATTTTGCATTTCCAAAATATATTCACTCATCTATCGTCCCACCCTCCTAAAAAACATTATTAGACGAATGAATTCGCCTTTATTGTGAAATAGCAACAGCCCTCGTCTTCTAAAAGAAAGAGGAATAACTATTCAGCTATTCCCCAATGAAATCTCTAAACCAAATACATCATTACTGAATATCAGCCTCAGTCATATATCCACTATCTATAAGTACAGCTTTTAAGTTATCTTTTGTAACTATCTTTGCTTCCAATAATACTGAAGGGACATTTTCTATTCCATTATCCACTTCTCCATTTGTGCTTACTGCTTCGCCATTGGCAAGTTTTATCGCTATTTCAATAGCTGCTGTTCCAAGATCTCTTGTATCTTTAAATATAGTCATGGATTGAGTTCCTTCCATGATTCTCTTTGCTGCAGCTTTTTCAGCATCTTGACCAGTAATAGGAACCTTGCCTGCTAATCCTTGAGCTGCTAGAGCTTGGATTGCCGCTCCTGCTGTACCATCATTTGGAGCCAGTATAGCATCAACTTCATTGTTGTTTGCGGCTAGGGCTGCTTCTACTATTTTAAGGGCATTTTCAGGCACCCAGTTTTCAACACCCTGCTCTGCAATAACATTAATCTTGTTAGCATCAATTAAAGGTTGTAAGTATTTCATTGCGCCTTCTTTAAATAGCTTGGCATTGTTATCAGTAGGTGCGCCAGACATGATTATATAGTTTCCTTCAGGCACTTGTTCAGTAATAAATTGTCCTTGTAGCTCACCAACTCTTACATTGTCAAAGGACAGGTAAATATCCAAATTATCAGTATTCGTAATCAGACGGTCGTATGAAATTACTGGAACGCCCTCTTGCTTAGCTTTGTCCACCAAAGTTGCGGCTGCTGCTGCATCATGAGGTGCTAATATCAATACATCAATTCCCTGTGTTAATAGTGCTTCCACCTGTGTAATCTGCTCTTGCATGTTTGCATCGGCAACCTTAACAATCAACTCTACGCCCATTTCAGCTGCTACTTGCTCCATTTTTTCTTTATCCCTTACCCATCTTTCTTCTCTTTGAGTTGGTAAGGATAATCCAACTTTAATCTTTTCTTCTGGTGCAGGCTCTTCAACAGCTGGTTCAGCTGGAGCAGGACTACATCCGGCTAATAAACCCAATACCATTACAAATGCTAACAACAATACTAAAATTTTGCTTCTTTTCATTGCTTTTTTCCCCCTCATTTTCTTTTCATTAATAATTTGTGTAATTAATGTATATTGATAAATTCTTAATTGATTCTTAATCACCTCTGTAGGATTTTGTCCTCCTTCTTGACTATTTTGCTTATTTAAATATTTAAATAAATTCTGATAGAAAAATTTTGTGGCAAAAAAAAACAGCCTTATGTCAATTAGGCTGTACAACTTACTTCTAGGGCAAATTTCTGTAAACTTCATTTTTCAGGTGAAATCCATCTTTAATTATAGTATCATCAATATTTTCTTTATCTACAGGGATAGGTTCAAGTACTATATAAGGGACATAGTACGAACC
>JAGXRU010000004.1 GCA_018335765.1 Alkaliphilus sp. | reverse complement strand
AGTCGAAAAGAATATAAGGTACAAGCCGGTGAAGACAATATGGAGTGTCCACAACAGTCGTGAGTACCGTTTGCTGCCAAGCAAGCGGCTTGTAGCAAGACTGGGGTTGCGTGATTTTGACAAATCTGCTCCAATCATAGAACTTGAACTAAAACCTGAACTGGTAAATATTGCTCTAAATCAGCATGTTGGCGCTGATGCAATTCCTGTTGTTTCAGTGGGTGATCATGTAAATGTAGGACAATTGATTGGGAAGATTCCTGAAAACGCATTGGGAGCTGCTATTCATGCAAGTATTCACGGAACGGTTGTAGAAATAGGAAATGCAATGATTGTGATAAGGAGGGGCATATGTTGAATGCGATAGGAATGGTTGAATTTATTAGTATTGCCCGTGGTATTTATGCGACAGATCAGATGGTGAAGACGTCTGATGTGGAAATTGTTACAGCCGGCTCTGTTTGCCCGGGCAAGTATTTGACAATTGTTCACGGGGACGTTGCAGCGGTCCGGGATTCTATAGATATAGGGGAGCGGATAGCAGCGGAATACCTGGTGGATTCAATTGTCATACCTAATGTAAGCCCTGCCTTATTCCCTGCAATAACAGGTGCAACAATGCCTGATAAAATTGAGGCACTAGGAATCATGGAGTCTTTTTCCTTACCTACAATGATTATCGCTGCAGATGCAATCTTAAAGACTGCAAATGTGCAGCCAATTGAACTCCGTTTGGGAAACGGACTAGGAGGCAAAGCATACTTTATTTTTACCGGTGATGTGGCTGCCGTTGAGGCTAGCGTGGAAGCAGGTAAGGCTATAGCAGAAGAAAAGGGTTTGTTAGTCAATACAGAAATTATTCCGTCACCATCAGATATATTGATACAATCTTTACTCTAATCCTTATCAATAAATAGGTATTTTTAAATTATTCAATATTAAGCAATCAAAGACTATTTAAGGAGGTGAAGGCATGAAGAAATTGGTTTGTGCAAAAGATGTTGAGGATCTTGATAAGCAGGGAAAGAAAATATTTTATATTGATAGCAAGACAATTATTACTCCATCAGCCAAAGATGTAGCTAAAGTCTGCGGTATAGAATTTTCCTTAGAGTGCCACTGCTGTGAAGAAATAGCTTCTGAACCAGCAAAAGCCATTGGAGGTGAAATCGATAGCAATATGATTTACACTATGCTAAAGGCTATGATGGAAAAAGGACTTTTGAAAGGATTGTTTGAGAATATACCAGAACAACCATATATTTCCGAGCGTGATAGCGGAGGGCTAAAGCTGGTTCGTGGTAATTCGGTTAAGTTTGATTACTTCGATACCGGAAATCCTGACAACAAGGTCTATTATCAGGAACTAATCAGTAAAGACGATTGCTCAATGAGTGCAGGCTTTTTAACAATTGAAAAATCAAGTTTTGAATGGGAACTGAGTTATGAGGAAATTGATTATGTCATAGAAGGTACTTTAACGATAACAATTAACGGAAAAACCTATACTGCATATCCTGGGGATGTTCTCTGTGTACCATCGGGTTCTAAAGTAGTATGGGGGTCTCCTGACAAGGCTAAAGTATTCTATACAACATATCCGGCAAACTGGGCTGACCTTATGCAAAGCTAAGGGAGGAGTAAACTATGCAGGCACTTGGGTTGATCGAAACAAGAGGACTCATTGCAGCTGTTGAAGGTGCAGATGCAATGCTTAAAGCGGCAGAAGTTACTCTTTTGGAAAAGACATATGTTGGAGGAGGCCTTGTTTCAATCGCTGTGACCGGAGGAGTATCGGCTGTTAAGGCAGCGGTGGAAGCCGGTGCGGCAGCAGTAGTACAATTAAATGTTGCTTTTCTGGTTTCTCACCATGTGATTCCACGTCCTCATGAGGATTTAGACGGCATTATTGTGTCAGCCAAACCAAAGAAGGATGTACAAAAAGAAGCTGTTAAGGCAGTGAAAACTGAAACAATAGTTGATATGGAAGAAGAAAGTGAAGCTTTGGATTTAGAAAACATTGATAAAACCACTACAGATAATATTGTTTTGCAATATGGTTTAGAGAAAGGACTTGAAATACTTAATAAGCTAAAAGTGACAAAGCTTCGAAATCTGGCTCGTGAATACAAGACTATGGCGATAGCCGGCAGACTGATTTCGAAGGCAAACAAAATAACTTTACTTGCAGAGTTTAAAGGGTATTATGAGAACAATTAATGTAAAATTAACCCATTATTGATAAAGATAATCAAGTTTCAATGAAAGGGGGGATCAGCATAGATTTAAATGAAAGGGGGAATCACCTCATGGAGAATTTCGATGGTGACTTAAGGTCTATACAAGAAGCAAGAAACCTTGCGCGTCTGGGTAAAGTAGCTGCTAATCAGTTTGCCGAATATACTGAAGCACAAATTGACAAGATATTATGCAATATGGTGAAAGTAGCTTCAGAAAATGCAGTTCTCCTTGCCAAAATGGCGGTTGATGAAACTGGTTTTGGGAAGGTTGAAGACAAGACATACAAAAACCATTTAGCTTCTGTTGTTTTGTATAGATCCATAAAAGATATTAAGACTATTGGTATTATTCGAGAAGATGTAGATGAGAAAGTTATTGATTTTGCAGAACCGATGGGCTTGATAATGGGTATCGTCCCTTCAACAAACCCAACATCAACAACTATTTTTAAAGCAATGATTGCAATCAAGTCACGCAATGCAATAGTTTTTTCACCGCATCCATCAGCTGCAAAATGCACATTTAAGACGGCAGCACTTATGAATGAAGCGGCTGTAGCAGCAGGTGCTCCTGCTAATATAATAGGATGTATTTCTAAGCTGACCATAGATGCAACAAATGAGTTGATGGAAAGCAAGGAAGTTAACATGATTATCGCAACCGGTGGACCTGGGATGGTGAAGGCTTCATACAGTGCTGGAAAACCTGCTTTAGGTGTTGGTGCAGGCAACTGCCCGGCGTATATTGAGAGGACAGCAAATGTAAATCAAGCTGTTAAAAATATTATGGCCAGTAAGACATTTGATTATGGTACAATATGTGCATCTGAACAATCTGTTATTGTTGAAGAATGCAATAGAGATCAAGCTATAGCAGAATTTAAAAAGCAGGGCGGATATTTCATGAGTCCTGAAGAAACTTTAAGAGTTTGTGGACTTCTGTTTAAGAATGGACATGCAATGAACCCCAAGTTTGTAGGAAGATCACCACAAGTTATTGCAGATGCTGCTGGATTTGGAGTTCCTGAAGGAACAAAGGTGTTAATAGGTGAGCAACAAGGCGTTGGTCCTGATAATCCTCTTTCCTATGAAAAACTGACATCGGTATTAGCGTTTTATACGGTTAAAGATTGGTATGAAGCATGTGAACTTTGTATCAAGCTGCTTCAAAATGGGATTGGGCATAGCATGAGCATTCATACTGAGGATAGGGATATGGTGATGAAGTTTGCAAGAAAACCCGCAGCTCGTATATTGGTCAATACAGGTAGCACTCAAGGTGCTGTAGGAGCAAGTACAGGTCTTTTGCCCTCATTTACTTTGGGATGTGGAACATGGGGTGGAAGTTCCACTTCAGAAAATGTAGGACCTATGCATTTGGTTAATATAAAGAGAGTTGCTTATGGACTGAGGGATTGTGACACACTAGCTTCAGCTGATCCCACATTCAATTATCCGGAACTTTCATGTAACAGCAGTGAAGGAAGCTATGCGGGAGGTGGCAATGAAAGCCCTGCTTTATATGCAGCTAAGAGCAAAAGCCCTGAGAATGAAAGGCTTTTAACGCTGATCAGTGAGTTGATAGATGCAATGAAGAGGGGGTAGACAAAATGGATAACTATGAAGTTACACTCAAGCTTTTACTTGAGACTTTGCAAGCTAGTAAAGCTGCAACTGAATCCAAAGAGGATAAGCATGAAATTTCAGTAGGTATTTCAAATCGACATCTTCATCTTTCTCAAAAAGACCAGAACAGCTTGTTTGGTGAAGGGTATCAGATGACAAAATTAAAAGATTTATCACAGCCAAAGCAGTATGCATGCAAGGAAACGGTAACGATCTGCGGTCCAAACGGAGCTATTGAAAAAGTAAGAATTCTCGGCCCTGTACGCAGTAAGACGCAAGTGGAAATTCTTGAAGGAGATTGTTACAAGCTGGGTGTTGTGACACAGGCAAGATTGTCAGGCGATTTGCAGGGAACGCCAGGAATAACCTTGGTTGGGCCAAAAGGATCAGTCCAGACGACAGAAGGTCTGATTGTTGCACAAAGGCACATACACATGACAACAGAAGATGCAATGCATTTAGGTGTAAATGACGGACAGATCGTGGCTATTGAGGTTAGTGGACCACGTGGCGGCATTTACAACAATGTTGCCATTAGAGCAAATGATTCATCTGCTCTCGAATGTCATATCGATATAGAAGAAGCAAATGCAATGAATGTTAACTCATTATCAAAAATAAAACTAATAAAACAAAAATTTTAGGAGGTATGAAAAATGAAATATGATGCATTGGGAATGATCGAAACAAAGGGTTTGGTAGGCGCTATTGAGGCAGCAGATGCAATGGTTAAGGCAGCAAATGTCTATCTGGTTGGAAAAGAACATGTTGGTGGCGGTCTAGTAACAGTTTTGGTAAGAGGTGATGTTGGTGCGGTAAAAGCAGCAACTGATGCCGGAGCTGCAGCAGCTCAACGAGTTGGAGAACTGATCTCGGTTCATGTCATCCCACGTCCACACGCTGAAGTTGAAACGATTCTTCCAAGTTTGGGTATAGTAAAGGAATCTGTAAAGTAAAAAGAATATAATGCAGTAGTACATCAAAAAATAAGGCATGAAAAAGCTAAGAAATTTTGTTATTCAACAAAATTCTTAGCTTTTTATTTTGGTGGCAAGCTTAAGTTATATCAATAACACAAGGGGAAGACAGACTGCGTAAAAACAGCCTGTCTTCCTTATCTTTCTAGTCATAAATTGGTAATTATTTGTGAGAATTATGTTTAGTTTTGTATAATGATAAAAAACAGTAAAAAAGGCTTGTTTTAGGGCTTTAGTATCTTTATAAATTATCTATCTCCTACTCGATTGTTCCCTTACGTTTCTATCTCAGGTGCTATTTACCAGCACCCCGCATAAATCCTCTTTCATT
>JAGXRU010000003.1 GCA_018335765.1 Alkaliphilus sp. | reverse complement strand
AAACCAACCTCAAATCCTGTTTTGATTTCACTAATAATAAAGGCTGGGATTAATGCTTTTGAAGGAATATCTTCTATATTATTTGGTATCTCACTATTTGAAATATCTACAAACAAAGCTAAATCTTTAGATCTTGTTTGTCTAAACATAAACTCTCTAACTGGTTTCATAGCATTTTCCAGAGCTATCTCTTGGCTTATTTCTTCATTGATATAAGGTTGAATCGCCTTTTCATTAATTTCCGAACCAACAGGAGCCATTATAAAAAATGTCAGAAAAATTGCTAGTCCGATAAGAACCTGATTAGGCGGTGTGGTTTGAGTTGATATTGCCTTTCTGACAAATGACAGAATAATAATGATCCTGGTAAAGCATGTCATCATAATTAAAATAGAAGGCACTAAAGTAAGTACTGTAAGTATAAATAATATTTCTAAACTACTAGCAACTTCTCTTGGACTTTGATCTTCATCAGCGTTAATTATTATACTAGGTATAGGTATTCCTGGCTCCCCATAGGACGCTTGAAAAGACACGCATATCAGAAGAATAGTTGCAATTAAAATAATTATTAGCTTGCGATTTCTATTCATATTTTTTCGTCCTTATTTGGTTCTCCTTCTTTGTTTGATTTTTCAATCTCCAGACTGCGTTTCTTAATTTCCATCAACTTTGACTTTAGATTGAATTTTGAAGGTTCTTCAGAAATATTTAAATCTTTTGAGCTGTTTTTTTGAAAGTATGAACTCAGAATAGAATGAAATCCTTCTTTATGTTCACTATCAGTAATAGTGTGATTAATCGAAATATCTTTCTTATCAAATTTGTCAATAAGGTCTATGCTGTTTTTGCTACATGCGATTAAATAATATTGGCTATCTACACTTATCATATACATGCTTTTGTCTAAACCTAAAGAAATTCTTTCAACAATCTTTAGGTTTTTATGATTCATAAAGGTTATGCTTTTATTGCTAATATACCTTGTGGTATAGTATGCTGCCGCAAGTATAATGAAAAATATAACAAAGAATGTCAGAAATCTAAAAACTAAGAAAGAGAGATTTGATGTTTGATTATTCAATGCCACAGTTGTGTATAAAGTGTAATTTGGGTTCATTTATACAATCTCTCCTTCTCCATTATCCCAATACCTTTCTAACTGCCTCAATCACCCTATCTGCTTGAAATGGCTTAACAATAAAATCTCTGGCTCCAGCTTGAATAGCTTCGATAACCATAGCCTGTTGCCCCATAGCTGAACACATTACAATTTTAGCATTGATGTCGATTTTTTTTATTTCCTTTACAGCTTGAATTCCATCAACTTCTGGCATAGTTATATCCATAATAACAAGTGAAGGATTAAGCTCCTTATATTTGTCAATCGCTTTAGCTCCATTTTCAGCCTCACCTACTACTTCTAACCCATTTTTTGTTAATACGTCCTTAATCATCATTCGCATGAATGCAGCATCATCTACTATTAAAATTCCTTTTGACATAAATGTTTCCTCCTCTTTATTTTGCATTATTTATACGTTTAGCAGGATTTAAAATATCAGTAACACGAATCCCATAGTTTTCGTCAATCACTACAACTTCACCCTTTGCAATATACTGGCCATTTACTAAAATATCTAAGGATTCACCTACTAATTTATCTAATTCCACTACTGTACCAGGAGAGAATTCTAATATTTCATTTATTCTCTTTGTAGTTCTTCCCAATTCAACAGTTATTTCTAATGGCACATCTCGAATCAATCTAATGTTTTCTTTCTCTCCCATGCTATAATTATCATCAAAAGAAGGAAAATCGACTGGTTGTACATTGACCGGTTCCTTGTTTTCAAATTTAGGCTCAGGATTATAAACGGGCTTTTTATTGCTATTGTTTGTATCATAGGTACTAGATTGCTTTTTATTATGTTGTGGCATATCATATTTGTCGTTTTTCTGATCTGAATTTGGGTTAAAAACTTGTGTTGCTTCATATCCACTACTTCCTTCAAATAGGTTATTAACAAGGTCCTTTGCAAAATTTATCGGTATAATTTGCATGATCTCACTATCTAAAATATTTCCAACAATCATTTTAAATGAAATTTTCACCAATCTATCACTTGCTTCGAATCCTTTGAATTCTATGGAATTGCTTGAAAAATTCATTGAAAAAGCTTTTGGTGGTTTAATGTCTATTTTTTTATGGAACATTTCCGAGAGGGAAGTGGCTGATGATCCAACCATTTGATTCATAGCTTCACTAATAGCACTTAAATGCAATTCAGTCAACTCTCCTATACTATTTCTACCGTCACCTCCCATCATAAGGTCTGTGATTATCTTAACATCATTTTCTTGAAGTATCAATAAATTAACTCCCTCTAGTCCTTTACTGTACATCACTTCCACTGCTACAAAAGGCACTTGATATTGAGAAGTTAATTCTTCCATAGTCAAAACTGTAATTTTCGGGGTAGTTATTGTAACCTTCTGACCTAGCAGCGTAAATAGGGTAGTAGCAGCTGTCCCCATACTTATATTTCCTATTTCTCCCAAAGCATCTCTTTCATTTTCATCTAGAAACGCTTCTGCATTATCATCATGAGCATCAAAAGACGTACCTTTCAATAAAGCATCAATTTCTGCCTGAGAAAGCATATCTCCCACTCTACTCATCCCCTTTCTTAAATACATCTGTGATTTGTACAGCAATCTTATTCTTTTTAGAGCCTGGCTTTCCTAAATATTTCAACTTGTCTTCAACATATATCTTTACATGATCACTAGTAGATGCATCTAATTGAACCACATCTCCAACTTGAAGATCGACAAAGTCACTAACAGTAATATGTGTATTTCCCAGAATAGCCCTCAAAACAACTTTGGTTTTTTCCACTCTGCTAGATAGGATTTTTTCATCTTCCAGAGTTCTCGCCTTGCTCATTGTGGTAAACCAAAATTTTGTGCTTAACTGAGATAAAATTGGTTCAATGACTATATGCGGAATACATATGTTGATCATACCTTCCACATCTCCGATTTTAATGTTTAAAGTTACTAGTGCAATGGTCTCATTAGGAGATATTATTTGAGCAAATTGTGAATTGTTTTCTATTTTTTCTAAAGTTGGTTCTAATTTTAACACATTTTCCCAAGGTTCTTTAAAAAGCTTAGCCATCTGCTTTAATAATTTTTTGAGGAGAGTAGTCTCAATCTCCGTAAAGTTTCTGGTTTCTTCTACTATTTTCCCATTTCCACCTAAGATTCTATCTATCATAACAAAAGCTATGTCAGGAGTAATTTCAATTATAACTTGTCCATTTAATGGAATGAATTCTACGATACCAAGTACCGCTGGGTTAGAAATCGAGTTGCTAAATTCATAATAGGTTAACTGTTCAACTGATAAAACATCTATCTGAATTAAACTCCTTAAATATCCCGAAAGAAAAGTATTTAATAACCTAGAATAATTCTCATGAATAATTTGCAGAGTACGCAATTGATCCTTTGCAAATTTATCCGGTCGCCTGAAATCATATTTTTTTATTTTTTTTTCTTTTCTGCCATACTCTATTTCAGCTACATCTACTTCTCCTTCACTTAATGCTTGGAGAAGAGCATCAATTTCATTTTGTGATAAGACATCGGACAATTGCATTACCTCCCTCTTATTGAGTTATAAATTCTACAAAAAATACATCATTAATCTTCTCTGAGGGTAATAATGAATTCACAAGTTTTAAAATTTCGTTTCTTAGGTTTTCTTGTCCAGAATTTCCAGATAATTGAGATTCGTTTTTGCTGCGCAAAAGCTCCAATATATGGTTTGTAATCTTTGATCTTTCAGAATCTAAATTCTCAATGAATTTTTCATCAGTGATTTCCAATACTATATTTATCTTTAATATTCTATTACTGTCCTTGAGATTAGAATATAATTCTCCTAAGGAGTAGGTAAAGGTTATCACTTCCTCTGCTACTGGCTCTGACTTTCTGTACACAGTAAAATAGAATATGCCTCCAGCTATCAGTGCTATAATAATAAAACCAATTATGCTAAATAAAAAAACTTTCTTAATAGTCATTATATTCGCCCCTTTAAAATTAATAATAAGGCTGAGAATCAAGAAGTTCTGACCTAAGAATGACAATATCCACCCTTCGGTTTTTAGCTTTATTCTCATCTGTATCATTAGGTGCCACTGGATGGTATTGACTGTATCCAGATGCTGATAACCTATTAGGTTTCAAGTGCATTTCCTCCGCCATAAATCGAACGACATTTGATGCTCTTGTAACCGACAATTCCCAATTTGTCGGGAAATTCTTCACACCTATAATAGGGTCTGAATCAGTATGTCCTTCAACCCTTATGAATTTATCTTTAAATTCATCATTGTTCAATAGATCTGTTAGATAGCCTAAAATTAACCTTGCTTCGGGTTTAAGTTCAGCACGCCCTGAATCAAATAATACATTATCTGTAAAACGTATTAAAAGACCACGGTATTCTAATTCTAGTAAGACTTGCTGATCCATAGCATTTTCTTGCAA
>JAGXRU010000002.1 GCA_018335765.1 Alkaliphilus sp. | reverse complement strand
ATGCGGGTGTGGCGGAATTGGCAGACGCACTAGACTTAGGATCTAGCGCCAACGGCGTGGGGGTTCAAGTCCCTCCACCCGCACCATTTTTTTGGAGAAGTACTCAAGTAGGCTCAAGAGGACGGTTTGCTAAACCGTTAGACCGGGTAACTGGTGCGAGGGTTCGAATCCCTCCTTCTCCGCCAAATAATCTACCATCTATTGATAAAAAGAGTTTTATCGATGGGTGGTTTTGTTTTATCTAAAAATGCAGTAATAAAGCCGTTCTTGTCAATTTAGAGGAGCGGCTTTTGTGATTTTATGGTAATTTGCAAAGAATATTTAGCTGTTAAATTGATTATAAATAACTCACAAGGCGAATCGACGAAAGCAAACTGCAACCCTTCTGTTTCGTCAGCTGATTCTGGGTACATCATATCCTCGATCAGCAAACTTATTCACATAAACACATAAACAAATACATAGATAAAAGCAAATATGCAATGTATAATATAACTAGGCAAATAATTTAAATGAGGTAAGATTATATGAATTGGATAATATACAATGAGCTTGCTTGGGCAGAGAATATTTTGTCTGCTACAGAATCCTACGAAGAAGAGACAATGGTCTATATCAAAACCATAGAAAGGTATATTCCTATACAGTCTCCTACTATGTTGCATCTTGGATGTGGTGCAGGAGGACATGATTTTTATTTTAAAAAGCATTTTACTGTAACAGGAGTGGATCTGAGTGAAGGAATGCTTAACCTTGCTAGTGCAAAAAATCCTGAAATCACTTATGTTAAGGGAGATATGCGAACGATAAACTTGAACAAAAAGTTTGACATCGTTATTATTCCTGATTCTATTGCCTATATGACAACTTTAGAGGATTTGATGGCAACCATGAAAAATGCAGCAGCACATATGAATCCCAACGGGGTCCTCTTAGTTGTCGCCCATACGAAGGAAGAATTCAGGAACAATAATTTTGCATACACTGGTGAAAAAAATAACATTCACATAACAATCTTTGAGAACAATCATATTGTTTCCGAGAGCTCTTATGAGGCTACTTTGACCTATCTGATACGTGATGAGAGTGGAAAAAGAATCTATAATGAGGTTCATACTCTTGGGTTATTTACTTATGACCAATGGATGGACATTTTTAATAAATGCCAATTTAAGGTTGATGAAATGAAGTTGAACGATCTTTATGATAAAAACCTGCTTGAAGATGGTGAATATAAGTTAAAATTGTTTATTGGAACTTCGATTTTCAACTCGGAGCAAAACTGGGGGCATATTCAAGAGAAGATCAACTCACGATAGCAGATTTTGAAATGCTTGTTGTAGCAGAAAAGTAGGTTGTTAGAGCACTTATGTGAGTTGGGTTCGTCGCCGAATGATATCATAGATCTGCTTTCAAAACATGTCCACGTAGCAGAGAAATGTGTGGTTTGCTTTTTCCTTTACTGATCCGTTTGAAAAAGAAATCCTCATTGAAGAACTAAATGAATGCTTTGAAATCACAGAGATTTTTGAGTCCCCTTGCAAGCCATTGTTACGAAAGAATGGCTTGTGAAAAGATCATCTTAAGCTATTATCAAATAGATATTTTTGAAAGGAATAGGATTTGAGCTTATGCGAAGAAGAAAAAAACCAGGGTCAATGGAAAAATTGCTAAGTTATAGCAACTACGTTTATGAGAGACCTGAAATTCTTAAGGGAAATTGGAATGACTATTTTGAAAATTCCAATCCAATACACGTAGAATTGGGTACAGGTAGGGGACAATTTATAACCAGACTAGCAGTGGATAACCCTGAAATAAACTATGTTGGAATTGAAATTAAAGAAGAAATATTGTTAAAGGCTGTGGAAAAGGCAATAGAGAAGGATTTAAGAAATATTATATTTTTGTGTATTGACATAAATAGAATAGAAGAAATATTTGCCAAAGAAGAAATCAGTAGAATCTATATAAATTTTTGCGATCCATGGCCCAAAAAAAGATGTGCTAAGAGAAGATTAACCCATAGAGGATTTCTTGATAAATACATTAATTTACTGATACCAAAGGGAGAGATTTACTTTAAAACAGATAATGAGAAGTTGTTTGAATTTTCATTAAATGAACTAGCTTTAAAATATTTTCTTTTAAGGAACATCACCTTTGATCTTCACAGCAGTGAATACCAACAAAATGTTACTACGGAATATGAAGACAAATTTTCTTCCTTGAATATGAAGATATATAGATGTGAGGCTGCTAAAACAATTGACAATTCAGCAAACTTGTGATGGAATGAAGCTAAGCTATGATTTATTTAGAAGGGGACTAATGATGGATAAGAAGTATGTAGTGATTATACAGTGTGATTTGACACACAATAGGTGCAGTGGTTTTGCCTGTACACATTCCTTTTATAAAAGAACAGATAAATTCAAAAATTATAATGAGGATGTTCAATACATTTCTTTCACATGCGGAGGTTGCTGTGGAAAGGGTGTTTCAAGTAAAATAGAACACTTGATGAAAAAGTTGAAGAATAATACTGATATTGATAAGGAAGAAGTTTCAATACACCTGTCCTCATGTATGACCACGGATAACTATCATGCTGATAGATGTCCCCATCTGGATTATATTAAATATATTATTGAGAAAAAAGGATTCAACAATATTGTTGAGGGCTCATATATTAGCAAAACCTCGACTCAATTAAGGGGAGAGGGTATTTACAATACCTATTAGCAGTTTGCGAGCCATCATAGACGAGGTGACAAAAATTGAGCAGAATTGGAAAAAAAATCAATGAAGAACGCGTTAAACTAGGGCTTACACATAAACAGTTAGGAAAAAAATGTGGTGTAAGCGAATCTTTTATTATGGAAATTGAAACAGGGAAAAAAATAATAAACGACAAAATGTTAGAGCAACTTTCAAAAATATTAGGTAAGAACTTTGAGGAAAATACAATACTGGAAACAAAAATACAAGAGCCTATTATCAATCAACCTTCTACAAAAAACATAGATATGCCTGTTAAAGCAAGACAGGATATTCAACCGCTTGAACAATGGGAGGAAGCTTTATCTGGAATTATTAAGTGTGTTCCCATATTAGATGCTAATTTAAAGGAAACAAGAAAGTCTAGAAACTTCCCAATAATCGACAGAAAAGTAGAAGGATATCACCCTGACAAGCTTGTTTATATGGAGATCGTTGATAATCAATTAGAAGGGTTTAGAATTATTAAGGGAGATTTAGTACTGATATATTTAAACCATGAAATTACTAATAATTCACTGACATTACTAGAGCATAGTGGGAAAATATTACTTAGAAAGATAAAAAAATTGACTGGAAATAAGGTTGAACTTGTATCTGGGAACAAGGATTTTAGTGTTCAAATTGTTGAGCTGAAAGATTTGAAGGTCTTAGGAAGAGCAATTAGGCTTGAAGTTAATTTAAATACTGTCTGATTTATCTAACATATAATGAGGGTATAATCTTATCTTTGAAAAGTGTGGTGAATAGTATAGTGAGATATAAAAACTCAACAATACACTTCCTTGTCATAACTATTATAGCAGTTATGCTTATTCAAACAATAAAAGCCGAAGGTTCATCACATTATATTGGATGGAGTATTTTTTCAGAGAATTTGAATGATTTTCTGCCAAAAAAGTCTGAAATCATTCAATTGTTTAATGTATTCAGAGGATATGTTGGATATATCTTTACAGTATATACATTTTTCATTGCAGCATTAATATTTATGGAAAACAAAAATCCTTCGAAAACCGTAGCGTGGCTATTGGTGCTTTTCCTTGTACCAGTCATAGGATTTATTATTTACCTATTTTTGGGTCAAAATGTCAGGAAGAAAAATATGTTTAGAAAAAAAAAGGGCAGAGATTTTGCTTACTTTGAACAGATAACTAATATCCAAAAAGATGCAATTAAGGATAAAACCTTATTTCAGGGCGATGAACAGAGTTTTGTGAAGAAAAGGCTGATCAGCTTAATTATCAATAGCGCTAAAGCTCCATTTACAACTAACAATCGCTCTAACGTTCTAACTAATGGAATAGTAACGTTTGAAACTATAATAGAGGTTCTTTCAAAAGCCAGACATCACATCCATTTAGAGTATTTCATTATTAAAAATGACAATATAGGTAAAAAAATTATGAATATTCTTATGGAAAAAGCGAGAAGTGGTGTTGAAGTAAGGGTAATATATGACAGCGTTGGAAGCTGGAAACTTAGTAAGGAATATTTAAAAGAGATGAAAGGATCTGGTGTAGAAATCCATGGATTTTTGCCTGTTTTTATTCCTCTGCTTAGTAGAGAGTTAAACTATAGAAACCACAGAAAAATTATTGTTGTAGATGGTAAGGCGGGCTTCTTAGGAGGTATTAATATCGGAGATGAATATTTGGGTAAAAATCCTTATCTCGGATTTTGGAGGGATACCCATTTGCTGATTGAAGGAGAGGCAGTATATGGGCTTCAAAATATTTTCTTGCTGGACTGGTTTTTTGTGTCTAAGCAACGAATTGAATTTAATGAATGGTACTTTCCTAAACTAGATTACTTTGGAGAACAATTAATCCAAATAACAGCTAGCGGGCCAGATTCAGATTGGGAATCCATCATGCAGGCATATTTCTCAATCATTACTTCAGCAGAAGAGAGAATTTGGATTAATACACCATACCTAGTGCCTGAAGACAGTATAATGATGGCATTGAAAACAGCGGCTTTAAGCGGAGTAGATGTAAAAATAATATTACCTAGCAAACCAGACCATAAGACTGTCTTTTGGGCATCTAGGGGAAATGTTGAACAACTTCTGAAAGCGGGTGTAAAAATATATGAATATACCAAGGGGTTTATCCATGCGAAAATTCTTGTAGTAGATGGTGCAATGGCTTCAATAGGCACTGCTAACCTTGATATAAGAAGTTTTCAACTAAATTTCGAAGTGAATGCATTTATTTACGATAAAGATACGGTAGTACGGTTGGAAAAAGATTTTTTAATGGATCTTAAAGATAGTGAAGAAATAATGCTAGAAGAACATCTCAAAAGGCCGTTGTTAGAAAAAATCAAAGAATCTGCAGGAAGTTTATTTTCACCCTTGCTATAACTAAAAAGAGCAGGAAAACCTTCGTGGTTTTCCTGCTCTTTTTAGTTTCTTGAATTTCTGGATCTTTGATTTTTGTCTAGAAGCTTTTTTCTAATTCGAATGCTTTTTGGCGTGATTTCAACCAGTTCGTCATCAGCTATAAATTCTAGGGCTTGTTCAAGGGACATATTGATTGGAGGGACAAGTCTCATAGAATCGTCAGACCCTGAGGCTCTTACGTTGGTTAATTGTTTTTTCTTGCACACATTAACGATGATATCGGAAGCTCTTGCATTTTCTCCAACAACCATACCCTCATAAACCTCAAGTCCTGGTTCAATAAATAAAGATCCTCTTTCTTGGGCATTGTAAAGACCATAGCTTACAGCAGTTCCGGATTCAAAGGCTATTAAGGAACCTTTGGTTCTAGAGGATATTTCTCCTTTATGTGGACCATATCCATCAAAAACATGATTTAGTATGCCATTTCCTCTAGTGTCAGTCAAAAAGTCAGAGCGGTAGCCAATCAGACCTCTGGCCGGTATTTTAAATTCCAGCTTTACTGTACCATTGGAATTCAAAAGCATGTCAAGCATTTCACCCTTCCTCTTTCCAAGAGTTTCAATGACAATTCCCATGTACGCTTCAGGAACTTCGATCACTACATGTTCCATGGGTTCACAAAGCTCCTCATCAATTTTTTTATAAATAACCTCTGGTCTGGACACAGAGAATTCATAACCCTCTCTTCTCATGGTTTCAATCAATATAGAAAGATGCAGCTCGCCTCTGCCTGAAACACTAAAAGAATCAGCAGAATCAGTTTCTTCAACCTTCAATGCTACATTGGACAACAGCTCTCTTTCTAATCTTTCCTTTAGATGTCGGCTGGTAACATAGCTACCTTCCTTTCCAGCAAAAGGACTGTCATTAACTATGAAGTTCATAGAAATGGTAGGTTCATCAATTTTTATTACTGGCAGTGGATCTATTTTGTCTGTAGAACAAATTGTCTCACCAATATTAAGATCATCAGTGCCAGAAAAAGCAATAATTTCACCAAACTGTGCTTCTTCAATTCCCACACGGGCTAATCCATAATAATTATATAAATTGCTAATACGAAAGTTTTTAAATTCGCCCTTCGCTGTACAAAGCACAACCTCTTGATTCTTACGAAGACTTCCTCTAATAATCTTTCCTACTCCAATTCTTCCAACATATTTGTCATAATCAATGGAGGCAATCATGCATTGCAATCCGTCGTCTAACTGACCGACAGGAGGAGGAACTTCCTTAATAATCATATCAAAAAGGGGTTTCATATCTTCATCAGCAGCATCGATGCTGTACTTTGATATTCCCTTTTTTGCAGAAGCATAAACCACAGGAAAATCTAACTGATCATTATCAGCACCTAAATCTATAAAGAGATCTAATACTTGATCAACTACCTCTTCGCTTCTGGCTTCAGGTCTATCGATTTTGTTAATTACAACTACGGGTTTTAGTCCGGACTCTAGTGCTTTTCTTAGAACAAATCTGGTTTGAGGCATGGGCCCTTCAAAAGCATCCACA
>JAGXRU010000001.1 GCA_018335765.1 Alkaliphilus sp. | reverse complement strand
TCCTCTGCACAGTGTTTTCCCATGGCTTGTGCACTAAAGGCAGTCGTTGACACCCTCAAAAATCCAAGCATCCAATACAAGGTGTTAAATATATTACTCCCTACTGAAATACCTGCTATAAACGAAGCATTTTCCAGCCTTCCTGCTACACCTGTATCCACAGCACCCAACAGTGGCTGGGTCATGGTTGAAATCATAAACGGAATGGCTAAACCAAGAAATTCTTTGCTAGAAAGTTTTGATTTTTTCATGTTGCGATTCGACCTTCCCTTGATTTATTAGCACGACTTTATTGCACAGATAATTCACTGCTTCTAAATCGTGACTTATAAATATATATGAAAGTCCATACTTCAATTTCAAGTCAATCAGCAAATCTAAAATATTCAGTTTTGTTTTCATGTCTAAAGAGCTGGTTGCTTCATCAAAAACTATAATTTTAGGATTTGTAGCAATAGCACGGGCAATACAAATCCGCTGTATTTGTCCCCCACTTAATTGATGGGGGTATCTTTCTGAAAATTCCACAGATAAACCCACTTCTTGCAGAAGCCCTTGGATTTTTTCCTCTCTTTCTAGAGCATTTAATGTGCTAAAAGGTTTTATAAGTAGGGGTTCTTCAATAATCTGCTTAACCGTAAACTTAGGATTTACAGATGCTTTATAATCCTGAAAAACCAAACTCATTTTTCCTTGTTGATTCCCGTCTGTGACTACTTTGCCTTCTAGTCTGACAATACCTTCCTGGGGTCTTAGCATTCCTAGCACTACTTTTCCAAAGGTGCTTTTCCCACTCCCTGATTCTCCGACAATACCAAGGACATCTCCATGGGCAATGGATACAGAAATATTTTGTAATACCTGCTGGCGTTCTTTCCCCCAGAGGCGACTTTGCTTTTCTTTCTTAAAGCTGACTGATACATCAACAACTTCTAGTAGCATGGTTTTCCCCTCCTATCTTAAGCTTGCATTCTAAAAGCTCTTTTCCATAGGAACTAGCTGGTGCTTTCATAAAGTCTTGGCAAAGCCCCTTTTCCACTACCTTTCCCTGATGAAGCAGCACAATGGAGTCGGCTAAAGCGGATACAACACCTAAATCGTGGCTGATGAATAGAATTCCCGCCTGTCCTTTTGCCTTAATAGTTTGAAGTAGTTGTATAACTTCTTTCTGGGACTTTGTATCAATAGCTGTCGTTGGCTCATCTGCTATAATAAGTGCGGGTTCTAAAGCCATGGCAATGGCAATCATAATCCTTTGTAGCATGCCGCCACTTAATTGATGAGGGTACTTTTTTAGGACTTCATCACCTTGTTTAATGTTTACGCCTTCAAGCAGCCTTAGAAGCCACTGATGCATTTGTGATCGACTTAATTTTTTATAGTGCTTCATATAATCTTTCATCTGACGGTCTATACGCATTAGAGGATCAAAGGAATTCATGGGATTTTGCAGAACAATCCCTATTTCCTTAGCCATAATTTCTCTTTTTAAAGAAGGTTTTTGAGCCATCCAATCCTTTTGATTTAAAACTACTTGACCCGTTACTTGAAACGAAGGTTCTAACAAGCCTAAGAGTCCTTTCATCGTCATACTCTTGCCACTTCCTGATTCCCCAATAAGCCCCAAGCACTCGCCTCTGCGAATCGAAAACCCTATGTTTTGAATTAAGCACATCTTTTTTTTACCATTTTTAAAGTGTACCGACAAATTATTGACTTCTAAGATCGTCATCACAGAGCCTCCTTGGGATCCCAGAGATCCCTTAAAGCATCACCCATATAATGAAAAGCACCAATTACAGACATCAAGCTAAGACCCGGGAAAATAACTTGTATCGGATTGCTGCGAAATACATTTTTCGCTTCATTGAGCATCGCGCCCCACTCGGAGACCGGTGGCTGAACACCAATCCCTAAGAAGGACAAGGTGGAAATATTTAAGATAGCCCAGCCCATATCAATAGATGCCAAAACAGTTAAGTCAGCACTGATATTAGGTAAGATATGCTTTCTTAATATAAAAAGAGTTGGCATTCCTATCATTTTAGAATAAATGACAAAAGGGCTTTGCCGAAACTTAAGTACACTGCCTCGAATCATACGACAATACCACGCCCATTTGACTAAAATCATTGCAATAATCACATTTTGAATCTGATTGCCTAAAGCAGCAACAACAGCCAAAACCACTATCTGGCTAGGGAAGGATAGTATAATATCAACAAAGCGCATGATCACTTCATCAAATTTTCCACCGAGATATCCGGACATAAGTCCTAGCACAGTGCCAAGCGTCATCGTTCCCACCATAATGAGAAAAGAAAAAAACAAGGTAGGGCGAATACCATAAATTATTCGCGAAAAAATGCATCGACCCAAATGATCCGTTCCAAAAGGATAAGTCAAAGACATCGGTGTAAATTTTGTCAATATACTGTTTTCATATGGACCATGCGGTGCAATTAATGGAGCAAAAATTCCTGCTATAACGACCGCACAGATAAAAGCACCTGTAATCCATAGACTCATTGTTAGTTTTTTCATACTCTATACCACCTAGTTACGTATTCTCGGATCATTGATCGCATGTAAAATGTCGAAAAGCAAATTAAAAAGGATAAGCAACAGTGCAATCAGCCATACATAAGCCTGAATTATCGGGTAGTCTCTATTCAAAATAGCTTCAATGCTCAATCGCCCAATTCCTGGCCAAGAAAAAACAGTCTCTACAACAAGAGTCCCTGCTATAAGCTGAGGTATACTCATCCCCAATGCGGTTATACTACTTTGCAAGCTGTTTTTCAGGACATGCTGTGTCAGTAATCTAAAAGGTCCGATTCCTCTTGCTTTGGCATAAAAGACAAAGTCTTCTTTAAGTACTTCAATCATGTTATTTCTAATTAATCTTACATAAATAGCAATCTGTCCTAGCGAAAGGGTTAATACCGGCAAAATTAATGTTTCAAATCCCCCTCTGCCCCCAGTCGGCAACCAACCTAAATATAGACTGAAAAACCATATTGCCAGTAGGGCAAACCAGTAAGAAGGCATGGCAGAAAAATTAAAGAGAAGAAACCGTATGCTCTTATCAATCCAACTGTCTTTATAGTAAGCTGCCAAGGTTCCTAAGACCACGCTCACCATGAATACAAAGACAACCGAAGCCAATGCAAGCTGAAGCGTTGCCGGGAGACAACGCTTCAGCTCAGATGCAACGGTTCGTGCCGGATTAACATAGCTGACACCAAAATCAAATTTAAAACTATCAACTAGCCAGTAGGCATAACGAGTAAGAAAAGGTTTATCCAACCCCAGCTCTATTCGCATTTCCTCAATCGCTTTATCGGTAACAATGGGTGTTTGCCGTACTCTTAAAACTACTTCAGCAGGATCTGAACTCATCGTTTGAATCATTAAGAAACAGGCAAATGAAACAACCACTAACAAAGGTACTGTCGCAATTAAACGTTTCAGAATGTATTTTCTCAACTCGAACACCATCTTTTATTTTATTTTGTAAATGTCATTGTATGAAAAGGTACTTCGAAAGGATTAGCTGAAAAAGTAACTCCCGAAAGTCCTTTCCGATAAATAGCTTTATTACGCTCGTAAGTTAACGGCAGATACAGCGCTTCTTCATGAAGTCTAGTTAAGACGTCCTTATAGAGAGCTTGACGAGCCGACTCATCTGTCGATACTAAAATTGCTGTAATAGCTTCATCTATAGCTGCCTTATCATTTAATCCTTGTTGTGCTGCGAAATCGCCGTGAACAGGCACCCTCATAGCTGCCAAAGAGGATTGTGGATCGTATGGTAAGCCCCAGCTACTATTAAAGCTCATATCAAATTGACCGCTTTTCATTTTGTCAAGATAAGATTGTTTTTCTTCACCATTTAAAATAAGTTCTATACCAATTTTTTTGTACTCTCCTTGTAAGTACTCACCAATCTTTTTTTCCATTACACTGTTGGCATTATATAGAAGCTCGAAGCTTAATGTTTGACCTTCCTTTTCGCGAATTCCATCAGCATTCATGATCCAACCTGCTGCTTCCAGCATTGACTGAGCTTTATCAAGATCGTAACTGTAAGGCTCTAACCCGACATTGGCATAAGGTACCGATGTAGCATATAGAAAATCCGCTGGCTGCTCTAACCCATAAAATAAGCCTTCGGATATTTCAGAACGATTTGTCGCATGTTGAAGTGCTTGCCTCACCTCTTTATCAGACAAAATATCATGAGTTGAGTTCATGAGAATATGGCGTGTCGACGTTGGTTCTGATAAAGCTATGTCAAATAAGTCACTATTCTGAAAGCTAACAAGAGTATTTATATCCACCATATTTTTTCCGTAAATTATATCTATTTCGCCTTTTTCCAGCGCCATAACACGTGCTTGATTATCAGGTATTACTCTAACCGTAATCTTCTCAATAGCAGGTTTTTCACCCCAATAATATTCGTTAACTTCAAAGACAGCATATTCATCTACAACAAAATCTGTGAGTTTATAAGGACCTGTTCCAATATAAGCCAGAACACCATCTTTTGTTGAGCCATTTATCATGGCTGCAGGAGAAATCATGCCAAAGGGCCGCGTTACACCTAGCTCTGTCAACATAGGATAATATGGTTCAGATAAAATGATTTCTAAAGTAAGTTCGTCTACAACGTGCACTTCTTGTAGTAAATTCATCATTCCAAGCCATGTATGACGTTCTTTATTCTCGATAATAGCATCAAAGTTTGCTTTGATTGCATGAGCATCACATACCGTACCATCTGAGAACTTGACACCCTCTCTGATAAAAAATGTATATACTCGCCCGTCTTCACTAATCTCCCAGCTCTCAGCTAAAGCTGGTGCATACCCTGTTTCTGTGATATTGACCAAGCGATCATATATGATGGATTGGGCATACATTTCACCTGCATAAAGATGAGGATTTAAATCTCTAATATCTCTAAAATTAACAAAAGTTAATTCTCTGCTTACTTCTGCATCATTTTGTTCCATAGTAGTTGTACCTGTCTCTGAATTTTGAGTACAACCTACCATGGTTACTATCAACACAAAAGTAACTAAAATGCTTAAGTATCTTTTCATAAAAACCTCCTTAATTATATTGATCATCATTATCATTACACTGACTACTATATCATACAGTGATCATGTTTGAATAATATCCAATCAATATAGTCATCTATGCAATTTTGTCATACCTAGATGCTTCGGCTAAGAGATCTCTTTACCATACTTATAAATTCAGTGGCTTCTTCTGACAATTGTTGACCTTCGCGATGAACATATCCTAATACCAAACACTTTGAGCATCCTTCTAGTTTAAGGGGTTTTATATCATAAGCATCATAATTAGGATCCATATAATAAATACCGAAGCTGCAAATGTCAGTATTCATGAGCAGATCAACGAGAAGGTTTTCACTATTGGTATGTACCATGTTTTTATAGTTATCCATAACAAAAGCTCTAGTGCTTATGGTATCTAGGTGATGTTCCAGAGAAAAAAAATCCTTAATCGGTTGCACAAAGCTTAACGTATTAAGTTCAGAAAAATGAACGATGTCTTTCTCAAAAAGTCGATTTTTTCTACCTACATAAATACACATCTCTTTTAGCTCTAATGTGTGAAATTCAAGATGCTTATGCCCCATAATATGTTTGAAGCAATTGAGTTGATGTTCAGAAAAATAAAGAATACCTATTTCTGATATTCTTTTGGAAACATTGTCAGTAATTTCTTCAACCGTTCCTTCATAAAACTCATAGGTAACTTGATGGTGTGTCCTTTGGTTATAATATTCTACAAAAACACTGGAGATCATATGACTTGGATAGCAGGATACGCTAAATTTATTTTTACTGACCTTCTTTGCTATTTTTTTCATGACCTCTGTATTTTTCAGTACAATTTTGGCATACTCATAAATCTGTTCCCCTTGATTAGTCAACACAACACCTTTACTATTTCTTTTAAATAAGCTAAATCCCACCTCTTTTTCCAATGCGCCTATAACTCTACTGACATTAGACTGGCTCGTATACAAAGCTTCC